>NZ_JBEXNT010000042.1:0-62785 GCF_040611255.1 Kitasatospora sp. NPDC002965
CGACCGTCGAGGGGGCCGGGATACCGAGGTACTTCGGGAAAACCTCCTCGACGGTCGAGCGCACCACCGGGCACGGAGACTTGCAGTGGGCCAACCTGACCGGCCGGCCGCGAGGTGGGCGAAGGCCTCGGCCTCACGGGCCGTCAACCGGCCGAGCAGCCGGGCGGCCTCCTCCTGCGGCGCGGTTCCCGGGGGCGTCTCCTTCGGCGGGGCCTTGGCGGTCCCGGACCGGCCGCGTCCGGCCTTGGCCTTGCCGGGGCGGCCTTTCGCGCCGGCGTTCTGCGGTGCGGGTGGGGGGGTCGGCTGGCTGGCGGGGCGCTCGGCGGTCGGGGGCTTGGTCATCAGACGCTCCGGGCCGGGTCGGTGGCGGCGGCGTGAGGGCAGGGTCTGAAAATGCGCATAAGCCAATAATCTGGGACACCCCGGCGGTTTGCCTCTTCACGGAGCATGGCGAGTCGCCTTGGCACGATGAGCCGCATGACGCAGCTGATGGGCCGTCCGATTCTCGAAGTGCCGGGCGAACTGGGCGCCAGACCGGTGTTGTCCGCCCTGCTGGCGGGGGTCCGGACCGCCCTGATCGGGCTGGCCGCCGTCGCCGTCCCGGTGCTCGGGCTCTGGGTGGTGACCCCGTACGCGGACGACGGTGCGACCGGGGCGGTGCGACTGGCGGGGGCGCTCTGGCTGCTCGGACACGGGGCGCCGGTGCTGCGCGGGGCGGCCGAGGCGCCGCTGACGGTGACCCCGCTGCTGCTCGGACTGCTGACGACGGTCCAGCTGTACCGCGCGGGTGCGCGGGTGGGGAGGCGGACGGGAGCCGGCGGGGCGGGGCGGAGCCGGCGGGGCGGCGCGTTCGCGGTCTGGGCCGGTTACTGCGCGGTGGCGGTCGGGGTGGTGGCGCAGTGCGCGGGTGCGGGGGAGTTCCGCGCGCGGGTGCTGCCGGATCTGCTGGTCGTCGCGGCACTGGCCGGAGCGGCGACGGCGGCGGGTGCCCGTCGCGGGGAGCCGGTGCGGCTGCCGTCGGGTGCGTGGGAGCGCGTGCTGGCCCGGTTGCCGGGGCCGGTCCGGCCGCCGGCGGTGATTCGTCCGGTGGGGGGAGCGGAGACGGTCCGGGTGGCGGTGCTGGCGGCCGGGGCGGGGCTGCTGGCGGCGGGCTCGGCGGTGCTGGCCGGGGCGGCTCTGTTGGCAGCGATGGACGGCGGCGATCGTCCGGCGGCGGCACTGGCGGGTGGCCCGGCGGCGGTCGCGGGGACGGTGCTGCTCGGCGTGCTGCTGCTGCCGAACGCGGTGCTGTGGGGTGCGGCGTACGCGCTCGGGCCGGGGTTCGCGGTGGGCACGGGAGCGGTGGCCGCGCCGACGCGGACGGTCCTCGGGCCGGTGCCGGAGTTCCCGCTGCTCGCGCTGCTGCCGGACCCGGGGGCGGGCGGTTGGCGGCTGCTGGTCTGCCTGCTGCCCGTGGCGGCGGGGGTGGTGCCGGGGCTCCTGCTGGGCCGGGTGGCGGCGGCCGGCGGACGCCCGGAGGGCCCGGCGGAGGCCGAGGCGGCAGCGGGGGCGCCGGAACGGAGGCGGGGCGAGGAGACCGGGCCGGGTCCGAGGCCGCCGTGGCACGCGTCCGCCACGGTGACGGCGGTGCTGGCGGTCGCACTGCTGACCGGCGGCGGGGCGGCGCTGCTCGGCTGGCTCTCCGGCGGGGCGCTGGCGGGCGGGCGGATGGCCTGGCTCGGCCCGGTGCCGTGGTCGACGGGGTTGGCCGCGACGGTCTGGGTGGCGGTGGTGGCGGGTCCGATCGCGTTGGTGACCCGGGGGCGCGCCCTGCGGGCGTCCGCCGGGCGGACCGGGACCGGCGCGCTCGTCCTCACCGCGCGCCGGGGCGCGCTGCTGCTGCGCGCCCGGTCGTACGCCGCGGTGGTCCGGTTGTCCGGCCGGGCGGGCCGCACGGAGTGAGTCGCGGCAGGGACCGGCCGGAACGGGCCGGTGCCGGCGTCCCGGCATCGACCCCCTGCCGCCGGACGCCGACCGCGGACGGCCGTCCGCCCTCCGACCGCCGGGCCCTCCGACCGCCGGCCCTCGGACCTCCGACCGTCCGACCTCGACCGAGGGCCGCGCCGCAACGAGCGCCGGCCGCCGGCCGGGTGCCGCCTACTCGCTCGTCTTGGTGATGTCCACGTACCACTGCGGTGCGAGCTTGTCGCAGCCGTCGACCGCGCTGGAGGTCAGCGAGTCCTGGACGCAGGTGACGTAGTCGTTGTAGTAGACCGCGAGACCGAGCACCGAGGAGACGAAGACCACCGTCATCGCCCCGGTGAGGATGCCGGCCAGGGCGGCCGGGGTCAGGGGGTTGGGCGTGGAGGGCTCCGACGGCGCCTGACCGGCCGATCCCCCGCCCGCCGTACCCGCGCCGGAGCTCTGCTTGGGGGCCCGCATGGCGGAGACGCCCCAGAAGACGGCGAGCGCGCCGACGAACAGCGCGACGTAGTGCAGCGACGCGAAGGCGCAGACCAGCGAGATCATGCCGGCCAGGGCGGCGTTGCGGGCCCGGCGCTGGGCCGGGTCGTTCGGGTCGAGCTTGGGCGGCTGGGGTGCCGACGGGCGGGGGTTCCGGCCGCCGCCCTGGTAGCCGGGGCTCCACGGGTGCGGCGGCGGGACGAGCGGGCGCTCGTCCGGCTCGCCGTCCTGGCCGTCGGGCCGGTCGGCGCCCCCGTTCGGGCGGGGAGCTCGCGGCCGCCACGGCTGGTCAGGGGCATCCGCCGGCGGCGGCGCGAAGGGGTTGCGCTCGCCGGTGTCGTCTCCGCTGCTCATGGTTCGGCCATTCCTTCTCGGTCGGTGGGCGGATGCCCGCGCCACCCTATGATCCCGCAGGCGTACGCGGGAGGCTTCGGCGGCCTGCCGTCGGAGGCCGACCGGGCCGGGCGGGCGGCCCGGCGAGATCCCGGTCTCAGCTACGCGCGTAGCCCGAGTGGGCGTTTCGGAGGCCGTCCGACCAGCCGTTATCGTGGTGACGGTCAGCAGCTCGCACGGGTTCCCCGGGCTCCCGCGTCGCGGCGGGTTTTCTCGGAGTTCCCCCTCGCTCGACCTGCCGTTCGTAGTGGCCCCACCGCCGGTGGACGTACCAGCGGACGGCGACCGACCTACGGAGAATCGCGCAGTGGCCGCCGCCCCCGCTCAGCTCTTCCCGCCCCGCACGCCCGGACCGGCCCGTCTGGTGGTGCTGGTCTCGGGCTCCGGCACCAATCTGCAGGCCCTGATCGACGCCGCCGCCGACCCGCAGTTCGGCGCCGAGATCCTCGCCGTGGGTGCGGACCGCGACGGCATCGCCGGGCTGGAGCGTGCCGGGCGTGCCGGTCTGCCGGTCTTCGTGCACCGGGTGAAGGACTTCGCGGACCGGGCCGGCTGGGACCGCGCGCTGACCGACTCGGTGCGGGCGTACGAGCCGGACCTGGTCGTCACGGCCGGCTTCATGAAGATCCTCGGCCCCGAGTTCATCGCGGCCTTCGCCGGGCGGATCGTCAACACCCACCCCGCGCTGCTGCCCGCCTTCCCCGGCGCCCACGGCGTCACCGACGCGCTGGCGTACGGGGTGAAGGTCACCGGCTGCACCGTCCACTTCGTCGACGCCGGCGTCGACACCGGGCCGATCATCGCGCAGGGCGTCGTGGAGGTTCTCGACGCCGACCACGCCGATGGCGGCGACGCGCTGCACGAGCGCATCAAGACTGTCGAGCGCAAGCTGCTCGTCGACGTCGTGGGCCGGCTGGCCCGCGAGGGTCACCGCATCGAGGACCGAAAGGTATGGATTCCGGCATGAGCGCCGCTCCCACCACGCCCGTTGTCTCCGAGGACGTCCGTCCGATCCGCCGCGCCCTGATCAGCGTGTACGACAAGACCGGTCTGGAGGAGCTGGCCCGGGGCCTGCACGCCGCCGGGGTCGCCATCGTCTCCACCGGTTCCACCGCCGGCCGGATCGCCGCCGCGGGCGTCCCGGTGACCGAGGTCTCCGAGCTGACGGGCTTTCCGGAGTGCCTGGACGGGCGCGTGAAGACGCTGCACCCGCGCGTGCACGCCGGCGTGCTGGCCGACCTGCGGCTGGAGTCGCACCGTGAGCAGCTGGTCGAGCTGGGCGTCGAGCCCTTCGACCTGGTCGTGGTGAACCTCTACCCGTTCAAGGCGACCGTCGCCTCCGGCGCCACCCCGGACGAGTGCGTCGAGCAGATTGACATCGGCGGCCCGAGCATGGTCCGCGCCGCCGCCAAGAACCACCCCTCGGTGGCCGTCGTGGTCGACCCGGCCCGCTACGCCGACGTGCTCGCGGCCGTGCAGTCCGGCGGCTTCGACCTGCTGACCCGCAAGCGGCTGGCCGCCCGGGCCTTCGCCCACACCGCGGCCTACGACGTCGCGGTGGCCGACTGGTTCGAGACCTCCGGCTACACCGAGACCGAGGACGCGTTCCCGGCCTTCCTCGGCTCCACCTTCGAGCGCCAGAACGTGCTCCGCTACGGCGAGAACCCGCACCAGGGCGCCGCGCTCTACACCGACGGCACCGGCGGCCTGGCCGGCGCGCAGCAGTTGCACGGCAAGGAGATGTCGTACAACAACTACGTCGACACCGATGCCGCCCGCCGCGCCGCGCACGACCACGCGGAGCCGGCCGTCGCGATCATCAAGCACGCCAACCCGTGCGGCATCGCGGTCGGCGCCGACGTCGCCGAGGCGCACCGCAAGGCGCACGAGTGCGACCCGGCCTCGGCGTACGGCGGCGTGATCGCCGTGAACCGCCCGGTCACCGTGGCGCTGGCCGAGCAGATCGCCCCGATCTTCACCGAGGTCGTGGTGGCCCCCGGTTACGAGGACGGCGCCGTCGAGGTTCTGGCCCGCAAGAAGAACCTGCGGGTGCTGCTGGCCCCCGAGGCCCCGGCCGTCCGCCAGGAGGTGCGCCAGATCTCCGGTGGCGTGCTGCTCCAGGACGCCGACCGGGTGCACGCCGAGGGCGACGACCCGGCGACCTGGACGCTGGCCACCGGCGAGGCGCTCTCCGAGGCCGAGCTGGCCGAGCTGGCCTTCGCCTGGCGGGCCTGCCGGGCCGTCAAGTCGAACGCGATCCTGCTGGCCAAGGACGGCGCCTCGGTGGGCGTGGGCATGGGCCAGGTCAACCGGGTGGACTCCTGCAAGCTCGCGGTCGAGCGGGCCGGCGAGCGGGCCAAGGGCTCGTACGCGGCCTCCGACGCGTTCTTCCCGTTCGCGGACGGGCCGGCGATCCTGATCGCCGCCGGTGTCCGGGCGATCGTCCAGCCGGGCGGTTCGATCCGGGACGAGGAGGTCGTCGCGGCGGCCGCCGAGGCGGGCGTGACCATGTACCTCACCGGTACCCGGCACTTCTTCCACTGACGCCCCGGCGCGTGACGCCGCGCCACCGGGACGGCTGACGGAACGGCAGAGCGGCCCGGCCCCCTCCGGTGAGGGGGCCGGGCCGCTCCGTCGTGCGTGGTGCGGGCGCGCGTTACTTCTTGATCACCAGGGTGCCGGCGGCACGGTCGTGCCAGCCCTGCAGCTTCCCGGAGTTGTCGAAGAACGGCGACAGGTAGACCAGCACGGCGCCGATGTAGCAGAGGAAGGCGCCGACGATCGGGATGATGAAGCGGATGAAGCCGCCGCCCAGGCCGGGGACCTGACCGGTGTTCTCCTTGACCACGCGCAGGCCCAGGGCCAGCTTGCCCAGGGTGGCGCCGGCGAAGGAGACCATCAGCCACTCGTACAGCAGGTTGAACACCGACAGCACGCCGATCATGATCATCATGGTGGCGAGGAAGCCGGCGGCGGCGTCCTGGTTCTGCTGGAGGCAGTCGTTGTACGAGGCGCTGCCGTAGCGGTAGGTGCTGCAGTCGTCGGCCTCCTTGGCGATGCCCAGCGCGCTGGCCAGGCCGAGCGCCATCACCAGCGCGATGACCGCGCCGATCGCGAGGCCGTCGATCAGGCGGGCGAGGAACCGCTGGCCCATGGTGGCGAGCTTCACCGTGCCCAGCTGGGCGATGCTGATGTAGCCGTTGTTCGCCTGGAGGGTGCCCGGCGCCGGCGCGTACGCGTACGCCTGCTGCTGCGGCACGCCGTAGGCCGGCTGCTGCGGCGGCTGCTGCGGGTAGCCGTAACCGGCGGCCGGCGGGGCCTGCTGCGGGTAGCCGTAACCGGCCTGCGGCGGCTGCTGCGGCTGCTGGGGCTGGTTGTACGGGTTGTTCGGGTCGGGCGGGTAGCTCATCGATGCCTCCGGGCAGATGGGGACGGTGGGGACGGGACAGCGGAGGACCCGGATCGGACCGGTGGATCGGGTGGCCGGTCGGACGGGACGCTAGCGGAGCGCACTGACACCGGGGGCGTGAACAGCCCGGCGTGCGCCCCGATTCAGGACCGGGGGGACGGTGCGAACAGGGGGCGTGACGGCCCTGCGGCGGGCTGCGGCCCGCGTCGGCGGTAGGTCGTCGTCGGCGCGGTGCGATCTGGTCGGCTCACTCTGTTCTTCCCCCGGGTACGCCCCCGCCGGGTCTGTCCGTCGGCCCGTCACCGGGCCGGATGCGGCGGGGAATGCCCGCTCATCGTCAACCGGGCGGCCGTGCGCTGTCCAGCCGCGCCCGCGCGTCGGACCGGACTGTGGCGGAACCGCAATGTGACCCGCACGTTCCGTGCCCGTCCCGGGCCCGCGGGAGCGCGGGACGGGCCCGCCGCGGGCCTGCCGAGGGGCCGCCCGGGGCCCCGACGGCCCGGGTCCGAGTCACCGGCGGTGCCGCGGCCACGGCGCGGACGGGGCCGGACGGGGCCGGACGGGACCGGACCGGTGCCCGGACCGATGTCAGGGGCGGTGCCGGGGGCGGTGCCGCCGGCGGCTCGGGAGCCGTGGGCCGGACGGCGACGAGGCCGTGGCGCGGACGGTTGCGGGGATCCGGGAGAATGGGGCCATGACTGCGCAGATTCTCGATGGCAAGGCCACCGCGGCCGCGATCAAGTCCGAACTCGCCGCCCGCGTGGCGGTCCTCAAGACGAAGGGCGTCACGCCGGGCCTCGGTACCGTCCTGGTCGGCGACGACCCGGGCAGCCGCTGGTACGTCAACGGCAAGCACCGCGACTGCGCGGAGGTCGGCATCGCCTCGATCCAGCGCGAGCTGCCCGCCACGGCCACCCAGGAGGACGTCGAGAACGTCGTCCGCGAGCTCAACGCCGACCCGGCCTGCACCGGCTACATCGTCCAGCTGCCGCTGCCCAAGGGCCTCGACCAGAACCCCGTCCTGGAGCTGATGGACCCGGACAAGGACGCGGACGGCCTGCACCCGACCTCGCTCGGCCGGCTCGCGCTCGGCATCGAGGGCCCGCTGCCGTGCACCCCGCTCGGCATCGTCGAGCTGCTGCGCCGCCACGACGTGGCCATCGACGGTGCCGAGGTGGTCGTGATCGGCCGCGGCGTCACCGTCGGCCGTTCGATCGGCCTGCTGCTGACCCGCCGCTCCGAGAACGCCACCGTCACGCTCTGCCACACCGGCACCCGTGACCTGGCCTACCACCTGCGGAAGGCCGACATCGTGGTGGCCGCCGCGGGCGTGCCGCACCTGGTCAAGCCGGAGGACGTCAAGCCCGGCGCGGCCGTGCTGGACGTCGGTGTCAGCCGCAGCGAGGGCAAGATCGTCGGCGACGTGCACCCCGGCGTGGCCGAGGTGGCCGGCTGGATCTCCCCGAACCCCGGCGGTGTGGGGCCGATGACCCGCGCCATGCTGCTGAACAACATCGTCGTGGCGGCCGAGCGCCGCGCCGGCAGCTGACCCCGAGGGCGGAGAACGATGAGCGAACCGCGGCGGACCAGGCGCAGGCCGGTCAAGACCACCGGCACCCTGCCCCCCGAGGGCTCGGCGGCCGCGCTGGGCCGTGAGCACGCACTGCCGGTCCGGCAGTGGCCGATAACACTGGTCCTGCTGGTGGTCGGCGCCGGCCTCGCGGTCACCTGGTTCGCGGACTTCGAGGACGGCTTCAAGTACGGGCTGCTGATCATCGGCGGCGGGGTGCTGCTCGGCGCGCTGCTCCGGCTGGCGCTGCCCGAGGTCGGCATGCTGGCGGTCCGCAGCCGGTTCACCGACGTGATCGTGCTGACCTTCCTGGGTCTGTCGATCGTGCTGCTGACCCTGGTGGCCCAGCCCAACCCGTGGCTGGAGCTGCCGCTGCTGGACAACATCGGCCAGCTGATCGGCCGTCCACGACGCTGAGCCGTCCACCGCGCCGAGCCGCCCGCAGGGCGGCGTCACGGCCCCCGCCCGACCCGTCGGGCGGGGGCCGTCGTCGTCCGTGACCCACCAGCCGGGACCGCGACCGCGGCGTACGCTTCCCTTTGCGATACCCTGACGCCGGTTCTCTCGATGTCGAGAGACCGTCCTCGGCTCCGGCGCGCCGAACGTGCCTGGGGCACCTGGCGATTTGCTGGAGAAGGTAGAAATGACCCGCACCCCCGTCAATGTCACCATCACCGGAGCCGCCGGCCAGATCGGCTACGCGCTGCTCTTCCGCATCGCCTCGGGCCACCTGCTCGGTGCCGACGTACCGGTGAACCTCCGCCTCCTGGAGATCCCGCAGGGCCTCAAGGCCGCCGAGGGCACCGCCATGGAGCTCGTGGACTGCGCGTTCCCGCTGCTGCGCGACATCAAGATCACGGACAACCCGAACGAGGCCTTCGACGGCGCCAACGTCGCGCTGCTGGTCGGCGCCCGTCCGCGCACCGCCGGCATGGAGCGCGGCGACCTGCTGCAGGCCAACGGCGGCATCTTCGGTCCGCAGGGCAAGGCCATCAACGACAACGCCGCGGACGACATCAAGGTCCTGGTCGTCGGCAACCCGGCCAACACCAACGCCCTGATCGCCCAGCGCAACGCCCCGGACGTGCCGGCCGAGCGCTTCACCGCGATGACCCGTCTGGACCACAACCGGGCGGTCGGCCAGCTGTCGGCCAAGACCGGCACCCTGGTCTCCGACATCAAGCGCGTCACCATCTGGGGCAACCACTCCGCCACCCAGTACCCGGACATCTTCCAGGCCGAGATCGCCGGCAAGCCGGCCTTCGAGGCCGTCGGTGCCGACCAGGCCTGGCTGGAGAACGACTTCATCCCGACCGTCGCCAAGCGCGGCGCGGCCATCATCGAGGCCCGTGGCGCCTCCTCGGCCGCCTCGGCCGCCAACGCCGCCATCGACCACGTCCACACCTGGGTCAACGGCACCGCCGCGGGCGACTGGACCTCCATGGGTGTCGTCTCCGACGGCTCCTACGGCGTGCCGGCCGGTCTGATCTCGTCCTTCCCGGTCACCACCAAGGACGGCGCGTTCGAGATCGTCCAGGGCCTGGAGATCTCCGACTTCTCCCGTGGCCGGATCAACGCCTCGGTCCAGGAGCTGGTCGAGGAGCGCGACGCGGTCCAGGAGCTCGGCCTCATCTGAGTCCGCCCCGCAGTGCTCCGCGACGGCCCGCCCCCTCCGCACCGGAGGCGGCGGGCCGTCGCGCGTCCGGCCGTCGCGCCTCCGGCCGCCGCCCGGGAGGCGGCGCGACGCGGCCGTCCCGGCGCCGCCCGGTCCTACACTGACCCGCTGTGAACGAAACCATCGAGGACGCCGCGCTCGTCCTCGTCTTCATCGCCCTGGGCGGCCTGTTCAACGTCGCCGAGATCTCGCTGATCTCGCTGCGCGAGGGCCAGATCCGGACGCTGGGGGCCCGGGGCACCCGGCGGGCCGCCCGGGCCGCGCACCTCGCGGCCGACCCGAACCGCTTCCTGGCCGCCGTCCAGGTCGGCGTCACCTGCATGGGCTTCCTCTCGGCCGCGTTCGGCGCCGACACGCTGGCCGGCAAGGTGGCTCCGCTCTTCGTCCGGGCGGGGCTCTCCGCGGGGGTGGCCGACGCCACCGCGCTGGTCGGTCTCACCCTGCTGATCAGCTACGTCTCGCTGGTGCTCGGCGAGCTCACCCCGAAGCGGATCGGCCTCCAGCGGGCCGACTCCATCGCGGTGCTGGCCGCGCCCGTGGTGGACGTCATGTCGGTGGTGCTGCGGCCGGTGATCTGGCTGCTCGGTCACTCCACCGACCTGATGGTCCGGCTGTTCGGCGGCGATCCGACCGCGGGGCGCGGCTCGATGAGCTCCGAGGAGCTCCGTGGCCTGGTCGCGGCCAACACCGAACTCGGCAGCGACGAAAGGACGTTGATCGCGGACGTGTTCGCCGCCGGCGAGCGCCAGCTGCGCGAGGTGATGGTCCCGCGCACCGAGGTGACCTTCCTGGACGCCGAGCGCCCGCTGGCCGAGGTCCGCGAGCAGGCGGGCACCTCCCCGCACTCCCGCTACCCCGTGGTCGAGGGCAGCTACGACGCCGTGACCGGCTTCGTCCACGTCCGCGACCTGTACGGCGCCCGCGGCGAACGGGCCGCCAAGGTCCGTGACCTGGCCCGCCCGGTGAAGCTGCTGCCCGGCACCAAGCGGGTGCTGGCGGCGATGGGCGAGATGCGTCGCGAGGGCCACCACCTGGCGATCGTGGTCGACGAGTACGGCGGCACTGCCGGCATCGTCACCCTGGAGGACCTGGTGGAGGAGGTGATCGGCGAGATCCGTGACGAGTACGACAGCCAGGAGCCGACCACCACCCGCCGGCTGGCCGGCGGCGGCATGGAACTGGACGGCCTGCTGAACCTGGGCGACTTCGCCGAGGAGACCGGCGTCACGCTCCCCGAGGGCCCGTACGAGACGGTGGCCGGCTGCCTGGTGGCCGCGCTGGGCCGGCTGCCCGTCGACGGCGACGCGGTCCGGATCCCGGCCGGTCCGGGGGAGGAGGTGCTGCTGACGGTGGCCAAGGTGGAGGGCCGGCGGATCGCCCGGGTCGGGGTGAGTGCGGTCACACTGACGGAACCGCCGGGGGCAGAGGTTTCCTGACCGGTCGGTGGAACTGGAACAATGGCCCGCATGGTCAACGCAGCGGTCACTGGTCCGGTCAAGGACCGTCCCCGGGTTCTCTCCGGGATCCAGCCCACCTCCGGCTCGTTCCACCTCGGCAACTACCTCGGCGCGGTGCGCCAGTGGGTCGACCTGCAGGAGGACAACGACGCCTTCTACATGGTGGTCGACCTGCACGCGATCACGGTCGAGCAGGATCCGGCGACGCTGCGCGAGAACACCCGGGTCTCCGCCGCCCAGCTCCTCGGCGCCGGGCTGGACCCCGAGCGCTGCACCCTGTTCATCCAGTCGCACGTGCCCGAGCACGCGCAGCTCGGCTGGGTGATGAACTGCCTCACCGGCTTCGGCGAGGCCTCCCGGATGACCCAGTTCAAGGACAAGTCGGCCAAGCAGGGCGCCGCCGGCACCTCGGTCGGCCTCTTCACCTACCCGGTCCTGCAGATCGCCGACATCCTGCTCTACCAGGCGGACGCCGTCCCGGTCGGTGAGGACCAGCGCCAGCACCTGGAGCTCACCCGCGACCTCGCCGAGCGGTTCAACACCCGCTACAGCCCGACCTTCACCGTGCCGAAGCCGTACATCCTCAAGGAGACGGCCAAGATCCTGGACCTCCAGGACCCGGGCGCCAAGATGAGCAAGTCCGCCTCCTCCGCCAAGGGCCTGGTGAACCTGCTCGACGAGCCGAAGGCGAGCGCCAAGAAGTTCAAGAGCGCCGTCACCGACACCGGCACGGTCGTCTCCTACGACGAGGAGGAGAAGGCCGGCGTCTCCAACCTGCTGCGGATCCACTCGGCGCTCAGCGGCCAGTCGATCGACCAGCTGGTCGCGCACTTCGAGGGCAAGATGTACGGCGCCCTGAAGACCGAGCTGGCGGAGCTGTTCGCCGACTGGGTGACGCCGTTCCAGCAGCGCACCCGGGGCTTCCTGGACGACCCGGCCGAGCTGGACCGCGTTCTCGCGCTGGGCGCGGAGAAGGCCCGTGACGTGGCGTCGCGGACGCTGGAGACGGTGTACGACCGGATCGGCTTCCTTCCGGCCACCAAGCGGTGACTCCGCTGACGAGCCTGCCCGGTGGTGGCGGTCTTCCCGGGACCGTCACCATCGGCGTGTCCGTGAGCGTCCCGGATCCGTACGGCTCGGCGATCCAGGACGCGCGGGCCGGGCACGGCGACCCGCTGGCCCGGTCGATACCCACGCACGTCACCCTGCTGCCGCCGACGGAGGTGCCGGCCGAGGCGCTGCCGAAGATCGAGGAGCACCTGGCGGCGGTGGCGGGCGCGCACCGGTCGTTCCGGATGGTGCTGCGCGGCTCCGGCTCCTTCCGCCCGGTCTCCCCGGTGGTCTTCGTCCGGGTCGAGGAGGGCGAGCAGGAGTGCCGGCTGCTGGAGGCGGACATCCGCTCCGGCCCGCTGGCCCGGGAGCTGGCGTTCCCGTACCACCCCCACGTGACGGTGGCCCACGGGCTCGCCGACGACGTGCTGGACCAGGCGTACGAGCAGGCGCGGTCGTTCCGGGCGGCGTTCCCGGTGCCGGGGTTCAGTCTCTCCCGCTTCGACGACGACGAGGTCTGGCGGCCCTGGCGGGCCTACGACTTCGGCTGAGCGCGTCCGAGTCCGAGCATCCGGTCGACCACCCGGCCCGCGGCGCCGCCGTCGTCCAGCGCGCAGTGGACGTCCCGGAAGCGCCGGTGGCGCTCGGCGTGCCCGGCGGGCAGCCCGCCGTCGTCGGCCAGTCCGCGCAGCGCCGCGACCACCTGGTCGGAGTCGTCGAGCAGCGGCCCGGGGGCCTGCGACTCGAAGTCGAAGGTGAAGCCGCGCAGGGTGTCCCGGTAGTGCGCCAGGTCGTAGGTGAAGAAGAGCATCGGGCGGCCGGTGACCGCGAAGTCGAACATGACGGACGAGTAGTCCGTGACCAGCACGTCGGCGATCAGCAGCAGGTCCTGCACGTCCGGGTAGTCGCCGCAGTCCCGCACGAAGCCGTCCCGGTCGCCCGCCAGCGGCTCGCGGACGTGCGCGTGCTGGCGGACCAGCAGGACGTGGTCGCGGCCGAGCGCCTCCCGGGCCCGGTCGAGGTCGAGCCGCAGGTCGAGCCGGAAGCCGTCGCCGTCCGGGCGCTGCTGGTCCTCCCGCCAGGTCGGCGCGTACAGCACCACCCGCCGGCCGTCCGGGACGCCGAGCCGGTGGCGGACGGCGGCGGCCCGTGCGGTGTCGGGCCGGGCCAGCAGGTCGTTGCGGGGGTAGCCGGACTCCAGGATCTCGCCGCGGTAGCGGAAGGCCCGGCGCAGGTGAGGGGTGGCGAAGCCGCTGGGTGAGACCAGCAGGCTCCACTGCGGGGTCTCCCGGGCGAGCGCGTCGAGGTAGCCGTGGTCGGCGAGCCAGGGGTTGTCGACGTCGTGGGCGATCCGCTTGAGCGGGGCGCCGTGCCAGGTCTGGACGACGACCTGGCCGGGGCGGCGGCGCAGGAAGTCCGGGAAGTGCGTGTTGCCGACCAGGTACCGGCTGGTGGCCAGGGCCCGGTACCACTCGGGGCTCCAGACCCGCACCGCCCGGACCCCGGGCGGCAGCTCGGCCTGGCCGTCGTCGATCACCCAGAGGTGTTCCAACGGGGCTCCCCGGCGCACGAGTTCGGCGTGCACGGCCCGTGGCGAGTCGGCGTAGCCGCGCCCGCCGAAGACGTCGTACAGCACGGTCTCGCGCAGTGGCTCGCGGCGGGCGGCGGGGTAGCCGGCGGAGCGCTGGCGGGCCTGGGTCCAGGCGCTGCGCTCGGTGGCGGTGAGGACGGGCGTGGAGTCGAGCAGCAGGGTGTCGTGCCAGCGCCGCTGGAGCAGGACGCGCTTGCCGCCGGCCCGGGCGGCGGCCGGCAGGGCGGCCAGGACGGCGGGGGCGGCGATCAGCGGGCGCGCGGGGCCGGGCCGTCCGACCGGGTGGAGGGCGGCCTCCCAGAGTCCCTTGCGCAGCGGCAGTTCGGTGCCGTCGGAGCCGGTGCGGGTGGCGGGCAGCCGGACCAGGAACCGGTGGTCGGGGCCGAGGTCGACCGGCCGGCGGATCTCGCTGCCGGTGCCGCTGTGCCGCAGCACCAGTTCCAGCGGTCCGGGGGCGGGGCAGTGGCCGGTGAGCTCGAAGCCGCCGCTCCGGACGGCGAGCCGTTCGACGTAGCCGGCGGCGGGCTGGACGCAGAGCTGGAGCCGGCCGTCGGCGAGGTGCTTGAGGTAGAGCGCCCGGTCGTCGGTGCCGGGCAGCCGGTGCTGGCCGGCGACCGGGCCGTGGCGCTCGTCGAGGACGAGTGGTCCGGCGGAGCCGTCGGGGCGGAGCAGCTCCGGTTCCCAGTGCTCCGGCTCCGGGCCGCCGCGCCCGTCGGCGGTGAACGGCCGGTACGGCAGGTGGACGGCGAGGGACCGCCCGGAGGTGGTGACCGGGTGGATCAGGACGGCGCCGCTCTCGCGGTGGCGCAGTCGCAGCACGGTGCCGGCCGGGCAGGGGGTGGTGGTGGCGCCGCGCAGCCGCAGCCCGTCCGCCGCCGGGTCGGCGCCGGTGAGGCGGGCGCCGGGGCGTTCCAGCCGCAGGCTCAGCGGGCCGTCGGCGAAGTGCGGCTGGAGCCGGACGTCGTGGTCGACCCAGCGGGCCGGCGGGTACTCGCCGGAGCCGCACCAGTGGGCGCCGAGGGCGCCGTACTGCCGGCGCAGCCGGGTGGGGCGGGGGCGGGTGAAGAGGGTGGCCTCGACGGTCCAGTCGCCGAGCAGCCAGTCGTCGCCGGGGCGGAGCCGGCGGGGTTCGACCAGGGCGGTGAAGCCGGCCCAGTCGTTGTTGTGGTCGGGGTGGGCGGCGTCGTCGGTGATCTCGGGAATGCGGCGCGGCCGGGTGGGGAGGTGGAGGGGCGGTTCGTGGTCGTCGCGACGCAGGGTGAGCCAGGTCCAGGCCGAGCCGGGGCGGGCGGTGTCCCGGTCGTCCGGGCGGGCGTAGCCGGTGAGTTCGAGGCCCCGGGCGGTCCAGCGGGCGCGCAGCAGCCCGAAGGCGGCGTCCTCGTCGTCCCCGGGTGACGGTTCGCCGGAGCGGGGTGCGGCGTGCGGGAGGACGAGCCGGGTGAGGACAGTCATCTTCCACGAACCTTTCTCGGCAAGAAATCGCGAAGTTACCGGGAAATGATTCCTGAAGTCAATTAAATGTTTACCTGAATATTGCCTGGGAGTTCTCTCGGAGAATGCGTTTTCTGCGGTTCCCACGGAAAAGGGCGCCCGACGCGATGTTCGCGTCGGGCGCCCTTTTCCGCGGACCGCGGCGGCTACGCCTCGCGGCTCAGCATCGCGTCCACCACCCGGGCGGCGGCCTGGCCGTCGTCCAGGTCGCAGTACTTCTCGCGGAACGCCGCGTACCGGTCGGCGTTCTCCGCGGCCACCTCGTCCACCCGGCCCAGCGCGGCGACCAGCTCCTCGGAGGTGGCCAGCAGCGGGCCGGGCGCCTCCTTCTCCAGCGGCAGCGAGAACCCGCGCAGGTTGTCGCGGTAGTGCGCCAGGTCGTAGGTGAAGAACAGGATCGGCTTGCCGGTCGCCGCGAAGTCGAAGACCGACGCCGAGTAGTCCGTCACCAGCACGTCGGCGACCAGCAGCAGCTCGGCGGTGTCCGGGTAGCTGCTGACGTCCCAGACGTAGCCGTTGCCGGCGCCCGGGATCGGCTCGCGCACGTTGGAGTGCCGGCGGACCAGCAGCACCTGGTCGTCGGCCAGCGCGGCCTGCGCCGCCTCCAGGTCCAGCTGCAGGTTCAGCTGGTAACCGCCGTAGTGGCGGCGGCGGTCCTCACGCCAGGTGGGCGCGTACAGCACGACCTTCTTGCCCTCGGGCAGGCCGAGCCGCTCGCGCACCTGCTCGGCGGTCTTCTCCCGGTCGGGGGAGAAGAACAGGTCGTTGCGCGGCAGACCGCTCTCCAGGATCTCGCCCTTGAAGTCGAACGCGCGACGCAGCACCGGAGCCGCCCAGGTGCTCCCCGCGACCAGCAGGTTCCAGTTCGGGACCTCCTTGGCGAGGCCCTTCAGGTAGTGCGCGTCGGTGAACCAGACCTTCTCGAAGTCGTGGCCGATGTTCTTCAGCGGGGTGCCGTGCCAGGTCTGCAGCACGATCTGCCCGGGCCGGCGGACGAAGAAGTCCGGCAGGTGCGCGCTGGTCACGATGTACTTCGCGGTGGCCAGCGTCTCGAACCACTCGGGGCTCCAGAGCCGGACCGCGCCGGCCGTCTGCGGCAGGTCGGCCTGGAGGTCGTCACTGCCCCACAGGTGCTCCAGCGGCAGGCCGCGGCGGACCAGCTCCTCGTGGATCGCCCGCGGCGAGTCCGCGTAGAGCCCGCCGAGCGCCACGTTGTACAGCACCGTGTCGCGCAGCGGCGCCCGGCGGGCGGCCGGGTAGTCGACCTTCCGCAGCTGGCGCTGGCGCCAGCCGCTGCGCTCCTCCGGAAGCAGTATGTTCTCCGACTCCAGCTGCAGGCCGTCGTGGTGGCGGCGCTCCAGCACGATCCGCTTCCCGCGGGCCTCCACCTCCAGCGGCAGCGAGCCGAAGCACTCGGGCGCGATCAGCGCGTACGAGCTCATGTCCGGGTTGTAGACGACGCCGGCCGGGCGGAACGAGATGTTCCAGCCGCCCTGCGCGAGCGGCGCGTTGCCCGCGAACGAGGCCGTCGGCACGGCCGGCAGCGCGGTCCGGAAGCGGCCGTCCGAGATCTCCACCGGGTAGACGTGCTGCTCCTCGCCCCAGTGGTGGCGGACCAGCAGCTCCCAGTGGTGGTTGCCGGGCAGCGGGAAGGTGCCGCTGAGCAGGAAACCGTCCGCGCCGCGCGAGGTGATCTCGTGGACCACCGGCTGCAGCAGCTGGTCGGAGAGCTGCAGGTAGCCGCCGGGGGAGGGCTTGGAGTACAGCGTGCGCTGCGCCGCGACCGGGGCCTCGGGGTTCAGCAGCACGTTGAGCTGCTCCGGGGCGTTGCGGTCGTCCAGGGCGATCGGGACGCTGAGGCCGTTGGCCAGCTCCAGGGAGGCGTCCCAGCGGTCGCGGGCGCGCTCCTCGGCGATCGGGTCCAGCTTCGCCCAGGCCTCGCGGACGGCGGTCAGCTCGGCCGTCGGGAAGGAGATGTGGAACGGCTGGAGCGTGCCGACCGGGGTGCCCTGCGAGAGCGGGAAGAACAGCTCGCGCTCGGACTCCACGTGGGTCAGCCGCAGCCGCGCCCCGGCCAGCCGGACGCCGGCGCGGGCGGCGCCGGAGATCTCGACCGTGTTGCCGTGCGCGGCCAGCCCGGTCACCCGGACCTGGACGTTCTCGACCCTGACGTAGACGCTGCCGTCGCGGACGAACGGCACGATCCGGACGTCCGGCTCGACCCAGTGCGAGGGCAGGTACAGCGCGGTGTCCGCCCAGCCGGCCCAGATGCGGCCCTTGTAGACGCCGCCCTTGCCGGCGCCGGCCACCAGGACGCGCCAGTTGCCGTCCTTCCACTGGCCCCGGTGCTTGAGCTTCGCCGGGTCGAGGGCGACGGTGAAGCCGGCCCAGTCGCAGTTGTACAGGTCGTGGTGGTTGGTGGCGGTGGCCTCGGGGCTGTACTGGGTCTTCATCGGCACGGCGACGACCCGGCGGCCCTTGGTCTCGCGCAGCACCAGCGTGCGGACCATGTCGAGCTTGTTGGCGGCGCCCAGCTGCTCCGGGTAGGCGTGCCCGGTCAGCCGCAGCCGGCCGCCCTCCCACGCCGACCCGTAGAGCCGGCTGCGGATGACGGTGGAGTTGCGCAGGCTCAGCAGGTTCGACGGCACGCTCTTGCGGCCGCCGCGCAGGAACGGGTAGTCGGCGTACGGGCGCAGCAGGCCCTTGGCGACGACGCCGCCGTTGCTCTCGCCCTCGTACTTGATCTGCTCGACGAACTCGTCGACCCGGCCCTGGAGGGTCAGGTGGTACTTCAGGCGCAGCGGCGCCCGGAGCTTCTTCACCGGGTCCGGGCCGATCGACCGGAGGAGGCGGCTGACGCACTTCACGTAGGCGTCCCGGTACTCCTTGTCGCCGTCCACGACGGACCAGAAGAACATCGGGAGCTCCTCGACGAGGGTGTTCTCGTCGTAGGTGCGCAGGTACTCGGCGAAGCGCGGCTCGGTCTGCTTCTTCAGCCAGCCGCGGACCAGCTCGACCGAGGTGACGCGGTCGATCAGGCCCTTCGGGTTGGTGCGCATCTGCGTGATCGACATCTCGCCGACCTCGCGCTCCCGCCAGTGGTAGATCGGCTCGGAGAGCACGTCCACGCTCTTGGCGAGGTAGTGGTGCGGCACGCTGACCGGCGCGTCCTCGTACAGGATGCCCTCGGGGTAGAGGATGCCCGCCGCGTCGAAGAAGGAGCGGCGGTACACCTTGTTCCACGCGGTGCGGTCGGTGACCAGCGAGGGGATCTCGGTGATGTGCGTCTTGAGCACGGTCTTCGCGAACGGGCGGCTGTGGCCGCCGGACTGGTAGTAGCCGATCGCGCGGAACCGCAGCACGTTGCCGGTGGCGAAGTCCGAGCCGGTCTCGTCGAGCGTGTTGATCATCAGCTCGTACGCGCTCGGCGGCATCGAGTCGTCGCTGTCGACGAAGCAGAGGAACTCGGAGTCCGGGTCGATGTGCCGGATGCCCGTGTTGCGGGCCGCGCCGAGGCCCTTGTTGACCTGACGCACCAGGCGGAACCGCGAGTCCTCGGCGGCGTAGGCCTCGGCGAGTGCGGCGCTGGTGTCCTTCGAACCGTCGTCGACCATGACGCACTCGAAGTCGGTGAACGTCTGGGCGGCGATCGAGTCGAGACACTCCACGAGGTAGCGCTCGACGTTGTAGATCGGGACGACGATGGAGAGGCGGGGAGCCATCGGCTACGCAGGCCTTTCTCGGGAAGGAGCGTGGCAGCCCGTTCGGGGTCTGACCGCACTTTGAATCGGTGCGTACGTGCCTGTCGATCCTACCGTCCGGCCCAAGGGGCCCCCGGGCAACCGTGGTCCGTCGGCCACTACCCTGTGCCCATGCCCCGCTTCAGCGTGATCGTTCCGGTCCACAAGGTCGAGGAGTACCTCGTCGAGTGCCTCGACTCGGTGCTCGGCCAGGGTGGTCCGGACCTCGAACTGATCGCGGTGGACGACCGCTCCCCGGACGGCTGCGGCGCGCTGCTCGACGCGGCCGCCGTCCGCGACCCGCGGGTCCGGGTGCTGCACCTGCCGGAGAACGTCGGCCTCGGCCGGGCCCGCAACGCCGGCCTCGACGTCGCCACCGGCGACTACGTGGTCTTCCTGGACAGCGACGACACGATGACCCCCGGCCTGCTCAAGGCCGTCGACGACCGGCTCGCGGCCGGCGGCGACCCGGACGTCCTCGTCTACGACTACGCCCGCACCTACGCCGACGGCCGGATCACCCGGGCCGCCTCCTCGCACGTCTTCGGCGCGGCCTCCCCGGCCGTCTTCGACCTCGCCGCCCGCCCGGACCTCCTCGACCTGCTCCAGGTGGTCTGGAACAAGGCCTACCGGCGCGACTTCGTCACCGCGCAGGGCCTCACCTTCCCGGCCGGCTACTACGAGGACACCCCCTGGACGTACCCGGCGCTGCTCGCCGCGCGGAGCATCACCCTGCTCGACCGGGTCGGCGTGCACTACCGCCAGCGCCAGGAGGGCGGCAACATCCTGGCCACCGCGAGCCGCCGGCACTTCGACGTCTTCGCCCAGTACGACCTGGTCTTCGCCTTCCTGGACGGCCGCCCCGGGCTGGACCACTGGCGCCCGGTGGTCTACGGCCGGATGCTGCACCACCTCAACACCGTGGTCTCCCGGCCCGGCCGGGTCCCGCCCGGCGACCGCCGCGAGTTCTTCCGCCGCGCTGCCGCGCACTGCGCCCGGCTCCGCCCGGCCGGCTACCGCCCGCCCGCCGGGGTGGCCGGGATCCGGACCGAGCTGCTCGCCCAGGGCCGGTACACCCCCTACCAGGCGGTCCGCGCACTGGCCCGGGCCCGCCGGCTGGTGCGGCGCTGACGCTCCGCCCGCGGAACGGGTCGGCGGACCTGCCGGTGCGCCGGGGAGTCTGACGGCCATTCGGGCGACCTGCCGGTATAACCGGACGGGTGGACTTCCTGACCCGCCTTCCGGTGATCGGCCCGCTCGTGGCACGGGTGCTGCACAGCCGCCCGTACCGTGCCTACGAACACTTCACCGCCGTGCGCGGCAACCGGCTGGCCGGTGCGGTCACCTTCTTCGGTTTCCTCGCGCTCTTCCCGCTGCTCACGGTGGCGCTGGCGATCGCCGTCGCCACCCTCAGCGACGCCCGCGTCCAGGACGTCCAGGACCGCATCTCCGAGCAGCTGCCCGGTATCTCGGACGCGCTCAACCTGCCCTCCCTGGTGGCCAACGCCGGCGCGGTCGGGCTGGTCAGCGGCGTCCTCCTGCTGCTCTCCGGGCTCGGCTGGGTGGACACCATGCGCACCTCGATCCGGGACGTGTGGCAGCTGCCCGACGAGGAGGGCAACCCGGTGCTGCGCAAGGGCTGGGACTGTCTGGTCCTGGGCGGCCTGGGCGTGGTCTCGCTGTTCTCGCTGGGGGCCTCGGCCGCGGGGACGACGCTGGCCGGCCGGATCGCCGACTGGATCGGCCTGGGCCGCGGCGGCCCCGGCGGCTACCTGCTCACCGGCGTGGGCCTGCTGGTCGCGGTCGCCTCGGCGATGCTGCTCTTCGCCTACCTGCTGGCGCCGTTCGCGCGGATCGGCGGGCAGCGCCGGCGGGTCGTGCTGCAGGGGGCGCTGATCGGTGCGGTCGGCTTCGAGCTGCTGAAGATCCTGCTCTCCTCCTACCTCGGCTCGGTCGCGGGGAAGAGCCTCTACGGCGCCTTCGGGGTGCCGGTGGCACTGCTGCTCTGGATCAACTTCGTCTGCCGGCTGCTGATGTACTGCGTGGCCTGGACGGCGACGGCCGACCCGGAGGCCGCCCGGGACCGGGTCCGCGAGCGGGCCCGCGCGATGGTCGAGGCCGCCGACAAGGCCGTCGACCAGGCCGCCGACCAGGCGAAGCCCGGAGCGAAGGCCGGAGCGACGAAGGCCGGAGCGGAGGCCCCGGCCGGAGGCGCTACGGACGGCGGCACGGACGGCGGGCGTGAGAGCGGCTCCGGGGGCGGGGGCGAAGCGGACGGCGGCGCGACGGAGGCCCGGCCCCGGACGTGAGACCGGGCCCCGTCACGGGTTTCAGCCGCCGGAGGCGCGTCGCCGGTTGAGCAGCAGCAGCCCGGCGGCGCCGCCCGAGGTGAGGGCGAGCGCGACGGCGATCCAGCCGACCGGGCCGAGCCCGCCGCCGTCGCCGCCGGCGTGCGCGGCGGATGCCGTGTCCGCGGCGGTGGCCGTGGCGGCCGGCGAGGGGTGCGGCGGCGGTGCGGGTGCGCCGGCGGCGCCGCCCGCCTGGCCGGTCGGGACCGGTGCGGCGGTCTCGCCCTCCTCGACCAGCTTCCCGACCGGGGTGACCTTGCCGGCCGCGGCGAAGCCCCAGTCCAGCAGCGCCGCCGTCTCGTCGTAGACCTTCTGGTACGAGGTCGGGTGCATGACCGTCACCAGCAGGGTGCGGCCGTCCCGCTCGGCGGCGCCGACGAAGGTGGAGCCGGCGTTGGTGGTGAAACCGTTCTTCACGCCGATCAGGCCGGGGTACTTGCCGAGCAGCCGGTTGGTGTTGGCGATCCCGAAGCTGCCGCGCTGCCCGGTGTTCTTGTCCACCGCACCGGGGAACAGCGTGTCGCGGGTGGCGCAGTACCCGCGGAAGTCGGGGTTGCGCAGCCCGGCGCGGGCGAACAGGGTCAGGTCGTAGGCCGAGGAGACCTGGCCCTCCGAGTCGTAGCCGTCCGGCGAGACCACCCGGGTGTCCCGGGCCTGGAGCGCCTCCGCCCGGGCCTGCATCTCGGCGACGGTCTGCTGGACGCCGCCGTTCATGTGCGCGAGGACGTGCACCGCGTCGTTGCCGGAGCTGAGGAAGACCCCGCGCCAGAGGTCCTCGACCCGGTACTCCAGGTCCTCCTTGATGCCGACCAGGGAGCTGCCGGCGCCGATCCCCTGGATCTCCGCGTCCGCGACCTTGTGCACGGCGTTGCGGTCGAACTTGGGCAGCACGGTGTCGGCGAAGAGGATCTTGAGGGTGGAGGCCGGGGCCAGCCGCAGATGCGGGTTGCTGGCCGCCAGCACCTCGCCGGACGCCGCGTCGGCGACTATCCAGGACTGCCCGGTGAGATCGCCCGGCAGGGCCGGGGCGCCGGCCAGTGGCGCCACCTGGACCCCGGGGAGGCCCAGCCGTTCGCCGCCGACCGCGGCCGGCGGCGGTGGTTCGGCCGGGGCCGCGACGGCCGCCGGGGCGGCGAGGAGGAGCGGAAGGGCCGCGACGGGCGCGGCGATCACACGTGCGAGCTTCGAGCAAGTGGGCACCAGCAGACGGTACCCAGTGCAGGCCCCCGCCGTCCGCCACTCCGTCGTCCTCCGCCGCAGGAGGGGCCCGCCGTACTCCGAACGGCCGCCCGCGCATACTGGGGAGGCACGTCGTCTTCACCGCTCCGCCGCCTTCACCGCGTCGCCCCACCGCCCCACCGCCCCACCGCCCCACCGCCCCACCGTCCCACCGAGGAACGCCCCATGAAGCTCAGTCGCCGCACCTCCTGGTTCCTGACCGCCTTCGGCGTCTGGTCCATGATCATCTGGACCACCTTCGTCAAGAACCTCTGGAAGGACTCCGGTGGCCAGGCCTTCGTCGACGGCGACCACGGGCAGCCCACCGCCTTCTTCTGGATCCACCTGCTGCTCGCCGTGACCTCCTTCGCACTCGGCGTCGCCGTCGGCGCGGTCGGCGTCCGCGGCCTGCGCGCCGCCCGGCGGGAGCCGGCCGCCGGCTGACGCGATACCCGGTTGCCTGACGGTCCGGCAGGCTGGAAGTATCCCCACCGCTCGATCGCGATCGAATCTTCTTTCGCGTCCTTCATCGCACCAAGGGTGGGGTACTCCATGAAGCCTGCGCACCTCCGTCGGCTCGGCGGGGCGGCTGCCGTCGCCGTGGCGGCAGGTCTGCTCGCCGCGCCGACCGCCGGCGCGGCCGAGACCGGCCTCCGGGTCACCGGGACCACCGCGTCCCCGCGGCCCGGGAACGTTTCCGAGGGCGTCGTCACCGACGCCTGCGACGCCACCACCGCACCCGGCTGGATCGGGCGGACCACCGACGGCCCGACGCTCAGGGCGAGCGTCGCCTCGGACACCGCGGGCACCCTCTCCGCCCGCTTCTCGGTCCGGGACCTCACCGCCGACGGCGCCGCCGTCTTCAGCGCCGTCCGCGAGGCCTCCGCCTGGAACAAGGAGGCGACCACCCTCGTCCCCGGCCTGGTGGACGGCCACGGCTACGCCTGGAACGCCCGCGCCCTCCAGGGCCACAAGATCTCGGCGGCGTCCCCGGACTGCCACTTCAAGGTGGACCTGACCAGCGCCCAGCCCACCGTCTCCTCCCCGGACTTCCCGCCGCTCGGCTCCGGTCAGACGCCCGGCAAGTACGCGGGAGAGACCGCCGCCTTCGTCATCAGCGGTACCGACCCGGCCCCCGCCGGCGGGGGCGAGGCCTCGGGCCTGGCCTGCTACCGGTACGCCCTCAACGACAGCCTCCTGATGTCCGGCGGCTGCGACAGCGGCGCCAGCGTGAAGCCCGGCCCGGGCGGCACCGTCACGCTCGACGTCAAGGTGAGGGAGTGGGGCACCAACGTCCTGTACGTCAAGGCGGTGGACAACGCCGGCAACAGCAGCTTCCACACCGGCTACCACTTCTACGCCCCCTCGGACCCGCGGCCGAAGCCCAGCGCCGTCGGCGACGTGGACGGGGACGCCGTCCCGGACATCCTGCTGCCGGACACCGCAGGCAACCTGCAGATCATCAGCGGCCGGGCGAACGACACCACGCCGTCCTCCGTCCTGCCGGCCGACCTCGCCCCGGGGTCGGTCAAGAACTGGAACGACTACCGGGTGTCGCACCGCGACCGGAACTACTCCACGGCCGACGACCTGCTCGTCCGGGAGGTCGGCGGGCCCGGCAGCGTCTACCTGCTCCGGAACGTCTACGGCACCGGGGAGTTCAGCCGCTCCGGCACCGGCTACGTCGACTGGCCGCGGTGGTGCGCCAACCCCGGCCCCTGCGCGCCGGGCTACCCGGTCGGCTGGGACGGCGTCCAGGACCTCGTGCTGCCCGGTCGGATCGGCACCACCGGCCCGGCCGGGTCGGGCCTGCTCAGGATGCAGGCGGGCGATCTCTGGGTGGCCACGCCCTTCCCCGGCGGAGGGAGCTTCAACGACGCCGAGCGACTCACCACCGGTGGCCTCTGGGCCGGCTACGACCTGGTGACCCCCGGCCCCGACGCCTCCGGAGGTCTCGTGCTGTGGGCGCGTGAGCGGGCCGACGGGGCACTGCACGCCTACGCGATCCCGAAGAAGGCCGACGGCACCCTCGACTTCTCCGCCCTCGCCGACCCGTCGGCCGGCGTGGTCGCCACCGGCTTCACCGTGGACGCCTACCCGACCCTGGGCAGCTCCGGCGACCTCGACGGGAACGGCACCGCCGACCTCTGGGCCGTCACCGCAGACCGTCACCTGGTGACCTACAGCGGCTGGACCGCCCCGAAGGACCTCGGCGTGCTGCGCTGAGCCTTCTCCGGGTACCGCGAAGGCCCCGTCCGATCGTGAGATCGGACGGGGCCTTCGTCAGGGAGCGGGGATCAGAAGCGACGGGTGACCAGCGCCCGCTTCACTTCCTGGATCGCCTTGGTGACCTCGATGCCACGCGGGCAGGCCTCCGAACAGTTGAAGGTGGTCCGGCAGCGCCAGACGCCCTCACGGTCGTTCAGGATCTCCAGCCGCTGCTCCGCACCCTCGTCGCGCGAGTCGAAGATGAAGCGGTGCGCGTTGACGATCGCGGCCGGACCGAAGTACTGGCCGTCGTTCCAGAAGACCGGGCAGGACGACGTGCACGCGGCGCACAGGATGCACTTGGTGGTGTCGTCGAACCGCTCGCGGTCCTCGGCGGACTGCAGGCGCTCGCGGGTCGGGTCGTTCCCCTTGGTGATGAGGAACGGCATGACGTCCTTGTACGCCTGGAAGAACGGGTCCATGTCCACGATCAGGTCCTTGAGGACCGTCAGGCCCTTGATGGCCTCGATCGTGATCGGCTTCTCCGGGTTGACGTCCTTGACCAGGGTCTTGCACGCCAGCCGGTTGCGGCCGTTGATCCGCATCGCGTCGGAGCCGCAGATGCCGTGGGCGCAGGAACGGCGGTAGGTGAGGGTGCCGTCCTGCTCCCACTTGATCTTGTTGAGCGCGTCCAGGACGCGCTCCTTCGGGTCCATCTCCAGCTGGTAGTCGACCCACACCGGGTCCGGGTGCTCCTCCGGGTTGAACCGGCGGATCCGGAAAGTGACGGTGATCAGCTTGACGGCCCCGCTCTCGGCCGCGTCCAGAGCGGCCGAGTGCTTCTCCACGGTCGGAGTGCTCATCAGTACTTACGCTCCATCGGCTGGTAGCGGGTCGTGACGACCGGCTTGTAGTCGAGGCGGATGGAGGTGGTGCCGTCCGCGGCAACCTCCTGGTACGCCATGGTGTGCTGCATGAACTTCACGTCGTCACGGGTCGGGAAGTCCTCGCGGTAGTGACCGCCGCGCGACTCCTCGCGGGCGAGCGCGGAGACGGCCAGGACCTCGGCCAGGTCGAGCAGGTTGCCCAGCTCGACGGCCTCCAGCAGGTCCGTGTTGTAACGGAAGCCCTTGTCCTGGATCGCGACGTTCTTGTACCGCTCGCGCAGCGCGGCGATGTCCTCGACCGCCTGCTTGAGGGTGGCACCGGTGCGGTAGACCATGGCGTTGGTGTCCATGGTCTCCTGCAGCTCCTTGCGGATCACCGCCACGGACTCGGTGCCGGTGGACTCGCGCAGGTTGTCGACCAGGGCCTGGACCTTCTCGGCCGGGTTCTCGGGCAGCTCGGTGTAGCCCACCGTCTGCGCGTAGTCGGCGGCGGCGATGCCGGCGCGCTTGCCGAAGACGTTGATGTCCAGCAGCGAGTTGGTGCCCAGGCGGTTGGCGCCGTGCACGGACACGCAGGCGACCTCGCCGGCCGCGTACAGGCCGGGGACCACGTCGGTGTTGTTGCGCAGCACCTCGCCCTCGACGTTGGTCGGGATGCCGCCCATGGCGTAGTGCGCGGTCGGCTGGATCGGGATCGGGTCCGTGTAGGGCTCGATGCCGAGGTAGGTGCGCGCGAACTCGGTGATGTCCGGGAGCTTGGCGTCCAGCTGCTCCGGCGGCAGGTGGGTGAGGTCCAGGTAGACGTGGTCGCCGTCCGGACCGCAGCCGCGGCCTTCGCGGATCTCGGTGTAGATCGCGCGGGAGCAGACGTCACGGGACGCGAGGTCCTTCATGACGGGGGCGTAGCGCTCCATGAAGCGCTCGCCGTCCTTGTTGCGCAGGATGCCGCCCTCGCCGCGGGCGCCCTCGGTGAGCAGGATGCCCATGCGCCAGATGCCCGTCGGGTGGAACTGGAAGAACTCCATGTCCTCCAGCGGCAGGCCGCGGCGGTAGACCAGGGCCTGGCCGTCACCGGTGAGGGTGTGGGCGTTGGAGGAGACCTTGAAGAACTTGCCGGTGCCGCCGGAGGCGAAGACGACCGACTTGGCCTGGAAGACGTGGATCTCGCCGGTGGCCAGCTCGTAGGCGACGACGCCGGCGGTCTTGCCCTCGTTGAGCAGCAGGTCGAGGACGTAGAACTCGTTGAAGAACTCGACGCCGTGCTTGACGCAGTTCTGGAACAGCGTCTGGAGGATCATGTGACCGGTGCGGTCGGCCGCGTAACACGAGCGGCGGACCGGGGCCTCGCCGTGGTTGCGGGAGTGGCCGCCGAAGCGGCGCTGGTCGATCCGGCCCTGCTCGGTGCGGGAGAAGGGGAGACCCATCTTCTCCAGGTCGAGGACGGCGTCGATGGCCTCCTTGCACATGATCTCGGCGGCGTCCTGGTCGACCAGGTAGTCACCACCCTTGACCGTGTCGAAGGTGTGCCACTCCCAGTTGTCCTCCTCGACGTTGGCGAGGGCGGCGCACATGCCGCCCTGGGCCGCGCCGGTGTGGGACCGGGTGGGGTAGAGCTTGGTGAGCACCGCGGTGCGGCTGCGCTGGGTCGACTCGATGGCCGCGCGCATGCCGGCGCCGCCGGCGCCGACGATGACGGTGTCGTACTGGTGAATCTGCATGGGGGTTCTAACTCGCCTCTGGCCTCTGCCGATTGCCGATTAGATGTTCGGGTCGAAGGTGAAGATCACCAGGGTGCCGAGCAACACGGTGAAGACCGTGGCGGCGCCCATGAGGCCCTTCAGCCAGAGCCGGGTGGAGTCCTTCTCGGCGTAGTCGTTGATGACCGTCCGCATGCCGTTGGAGCCGTGGAGCATGGCCAGCCAGAGCATCAGGAGGTCCCAGCCCTGCCAGAACGGCGAGGCCCAGCGGCCGGCCACGAA
This sequence comes from Kitasatospora sp. NPDC002965, assembly GCF_040611255.1. NCBI lineage: Bacteria > Bacillati > Actinomycetota > Actinomycetes > Kitasatosporales > Streptomycetaceae > Kitasatospora > Kitasatospora sp. NPDC002965. The sequence goes on from NZ_JBEXNT010000042.1 coordinate 27,459, forward strand.
GGCGAAGCCGATCTTGGAGACGCCGCCGTCGAGCACCAGCATGATCAGCAGGTGGCCGAGGATCAGCACCACGAGGACGATGCCGGACAGGCGCATGAAGAGCCAGGCCAGCATCTCGAAGTTGGTACGGGTGCGGCGCGGGGTCTTCTTCGTCCGCTGGCGCGCCGGCTCGATCACGAAGTCGTCGGCGGGGTTGCCCGTGCCGAGACCCTTGCCGGTGTGCGCCTGGGCGGAGGGGACCACCAGGGCGTCGGAGATTTCCGTGGACATGTCTCAGATCACTTCCCGAACCAGGAGGTCAGCGTGTGCTGCAGGATCGGGTAGAAGGCGCCGGCCATCAGGACGACCCAGACCCCGACCACGGACCAGAGCATCTGCTTCTGGTACTTCGGGCCCTTCGACCAGAAGTCGACGGCAACGACCCGCAGGCCGTTCAGGGCGTGGAACAGGATGGCGGCCACCAGGCCGTACTCCATCAGGTTCACGAGTGGCGTCTTGTACGTCTGAATGACGGTGTCGTACGCCTCGGGGGACACGCGCACCAGTGCGGTGTCCAGGACATGTGCAAACAGGAAGAAGAAGATGAGGACGCCGGTGACTCGATGAGCCACCCAGCTCCACATGCCTTCCCGGCCGCGGTACAGCGTTCCAGCCGGCACGGAAAAACCCTCCGGAAGCGATTGGGGGCTCGGCCGGCTTCGGTGTCGGTCAGCCCGGCCGGGTACGGTCCACCGGCCGCGAGCATCCTATCGACGCCGTGTCGGGAACCGCCTCCGGGGGCCCGAGGTGTGATCAATCAGGCACGACTGGCCTAGTCGGGCGGGAACCCGGACTTCGGTTGTCACGGAAAGTGACGGGTTGGGCGCGCTACCGTGCGCACCCCCCGAACCCTGCCGCCGACACCCTGCCGAGGCCCCCGTGCTGCCCTCCCCTCCCCGCCCCTCGCCCGTTCCGCCGCCCCGTCTCCCGCTCCGCCTTTCCCCCCGCCTTTCGCTCGGGCCCTCGACCCGCCCGCTGTCCGGCCTGGTGCTCGGCGCCCTGCTCCTCGCCACCGGCTGCGCCACCGTGGACGGCTCCGCCGACCGGGCCCGGGGCGGCGGCCCGGGCCGGGAGCTGTCGGCGGCCGAGCTGCGCGCGGCCGTGGTGACCGACGCCGACCTCGGCCCCGGCTACACGGTCACGGTGATGACGCCGGGTCACGGCGAGACCGGCTCGGGGGGCGGGCGGGAGGTCGCCGACCTTCCGGTGTGCCAGCCGCTGCTGGACGCGGTGACCCCGGCGGTGGCGGCCGGCGCGGCCTCGGCCCCGCCCGGCCCGGCGGCGCCGTACGCGGAGACGGACCTGGGCGTGGCGCGGGCCGCGGACCCGGAGGGGAGCGTCTACGGGGGGCTGCTCGGCTACCGGGGCGACCGGGCGGCCCGGCTGCAGGCGGAGCTGGGGGGCCTGTTCGGTCCGTGTGCGGACTTCACCTCGACGGCGCCGCCGCCGCCGGCGGAGAAGGGACGCAAGGAGGTGCGGACCCGGCACCGGCTGAGCAGGAACGACACGCCCACGCCCGGGGGAGCCGACGCCGTGACCGGATTCACCCTCACGAATGAATCGGGGTCGGTGGTGCTCGCTCAGCGTGCGGTGCTGGCGCGGGTCGGTCCGGCGCTGGTGGTGTTCAGCACGGTCGGCGTGGGCCCGGCTCCGGCCCCCGAGCCGGACGGGCGGATCGTCGGCCAGCAGGTGGCCAAGCTGCGGGCGGCCCAGAAGGGCTGAGCCGCCCGGAGAACGACCGGGCCGCCCGGTCCGGCCGCACCGCCCGGGTGGGACGGTGCGGCCGGACGGGCGGCTCAGCGGGCCGAGGCCCCGGAGTGGGTGGCGACCAGGTGTTCCAGGCGGGTGAGGGCGATCCGGCGCAGTTCGTCGGACGCCACCAGACGCTCCTCGTCCCGGTCGTTGGCGAGCCGGGTGCGGATCGAGCTGAGGACGGTGTCGAGCATCTCCTCGGGGACGACGTTCTCCAGGCAGACCACGAAGACGTGGCCGAACCTGGCCTCGTAGGCGGCGTGGGCCGCCCGGAGCGCGGTGTGCGCCGCCTGGCTGCCGGGTGCGCGCATGCCGAGGAGCGGCTGCGGCATCCAGCTCTCGTCCGCCAGCGCCTCGGCCAGGTCGGCCGGACGCAGGTCGTACGAGGCCTCGCTGGCGGCGGCCAGCAGGGACTCTATGTCGGGGTAGGGCCGGTGCGCGGTGAGCCTGAGGGCCCACCGGTGGCTGCCGCAGCAGGCCAGCAGGGCCTCTTCGGCGGCGCCGGCGTCGGCCTCGTTGAAGCGGTGCAGTCCGAGGAGGGTCGGCTCGGTCCGGGGGTCGAGCCGCTGTGACGGAATGTCGCTGGCCAGCGGGTCCTCCTCGTGAGGGCGGGAAGGGGCCGGTGAAGTGGTGGTGAAGTCAGGTGAAGTATGAGGCTGCGGGGCGGCGTCCAACGCCCCTCCGTCAGCGACTCAAAGGTAGTTGAGCGGTCATCAGTTGGGGAGAGCGCACGCGGATTTCATCCGAACGAGCTATCAAGTTGTGACGTTGACACCTCGGTGTCAGCGCCCTCCCCATCTTCATCTGCTACGACGTGCCGTCCCCCGTGTCCCTTCCGTCAGCACCGCGTTCCACGGGGTCGCTCCGCACGGCGCCCGACAACGCGTCAGGAACACCTGGTCCCGGCGGCCGGGAGCGTTCCCTCGGTGAGGTAGGCGGCGTAGGCCGCGTCGATGCAGCCGTTGCCCTTGCCGAAGGCGCCGTGGCCCTCGCCGACCCGGGTCAGCAGGGTGGCGTTGGCGAAGCCCTTGGCCAGCGACTCGGCGGCGGCGTACGGGGTGGCCGGGTCCCCGGTGGAGCCGACGACCAGGATCGGCGCGCTGCCCTCGGCCCGGACGGTGTGCGGCTTCTCGGGCGACTTGAACGGCCAGCCGGCGCAGGAGCCCTCGGTGAAGTCCTCCGCGGTGACGTCCTTGGTGAGCAGCGGGGCCTCCTGCCGGAGCTTCGCCACGGCCGCCTGGGCCTGCTCGGGCGTCGGGGCCGAGGAGGCGCCGTCGGCGCAGCGGACGGCGACCAGGGCCGCCTCGCTGGGGTCGTAGTGGCCCGTGTCGTCCCGGCCGTTGGACTCGTCGGCGGAAGCGAGCAGGACGTTGCCCTGGCGGGCCTGCATCGCCTCGGCGAAGGCGAGCCGCAGGTACGGCCAGTAGGTCTTCTCGTCGCCGTAGAGCATCTGCGTGACGCCGGTCCAGGCGAGGCCGCTGCCGACCTTGCGGCCGTCCTTGGTGGGCAGCGGCTTGTCGCGCAGCCCGTCGAGGAAGTCGGCGGCCTTCTTGGCGGCCTTGGCTGAGGACTTGCCCAGCGCGCACTCGTCGGCGTGGTTCTCGACGCAGTCGACGGCGAAGCGCTCGAAGGACTTCGCGAAGCCGATGATCTGGCTGACGCTGCTGTCGAGGCTCTCCTGGGCGGGGTCGACGGCGGCGTCGAGGATCAGCCGGCCGGTGTTCCCGGGGAACTCCTCCGCGTAGAGCGCGCCGAGGTAGGTGCCGTAGGAGATGCCCAGGTAGTTGAGCTTCTGGTCGCCGACGGCGGCGCGCAGCACGTCCAGGTCGCGCGCGGTGCTGCGGGTGCCGACGAAGGGCAGCAGCTTGCCGGACTTGGCCTGGCAGGCGGCGATGTACTCGGCCTCCTGCTTGTCCGACAGGGCCTTCGCCTCCTGCGGGTCGAGCGGGTCGTCCTGCGCGTTGAGCGCGTCGCGCTGCTTGTCGTCCAGGCAGACCACCGGGGAGCTCCCGCCGGTGCCGCGCGGGTCGAACCCGATCACGTCGAAGCGGTTGTGCAGGGTGCCGTCGAACTGCTCGGCGCCGAACTTGACCATCTCCACGCCGGAGCCGCCCGGGCCGCCGGGGTTGACCATCAGCGAGCCGATCCGCTGGTCCTGCTTGCCGGCGGGCAGCTTGATCAGCGCGAGGTCGAGGGCCTCGCCCGCCGGGTCGGCGTAGTCGAGCGGGACGTGCAGCTTGCCGCACTTCATCAGGGACGTGTCGATCTTCGCCTCGGCCGCCCTGGCGTCCGGGGCGCAGGCGGCCCAGCTGATCTGCTGGCCGTAGAACGGCTTGAGCGCGGGGTCGGTGGCGCCGGTCGGCTTCGCGGTCGGGGTGGGCGTCGGGGCGGGCGTCGGCGTCCCGGCGGCTGTGGTGGCGGCCGTCGGCGGGGTGGTGGCGGCCTGGTCCTGGGCGGGCTTCTGGTCCCCGCCGCACGCCGTGGTGAGGAGAAGGGTGCCGGCAGCGACCGCGGCCAGCAGAAAGCGCGGGCGGGCGGCCCGATAATTCGTCATCGCACGTATGTACCACCGTCGGGTGACAACCCCGGTGCGCACCCCCCGGGGTACCGGCCCCGGAAGGCCGGTACCGAAGGGCTCGAACGCATGCGAACAGCCTGAACGCCGCCATGGGCCGGGCCGCACCGTGGCGGCCCGGCGGCCGGGGGAGGGGTCAGAGCTCTCGGTGCACCTTGTGGTTGGCGGCCTGGGCGCGCGGGCGGACCACCAGCAGGTCGATGTTGACGTGGGACGGCCGGGTGACCGCCCAGGCCACGGTGTCGGCGACGTCCTCCGAGGTCAGCGGCTCGGCGACGCCCGCGTACACGGAGGCGGCCTTCTCCTCGTCGCCGCGGAACCGGGTGACGGCGAAGCCCTCGGACTTGACCATGCCCGGGGCGATCTCGATCACCCGGACCGGCTCCCCGCACAGCTCCAGCCGGAGCGTCGCGGCGATGGTGTGCGCCGCGTGCTTGGCCGCCACGTAGCCGCCGCCGCCCTCGTACGCGGCCAGCGCCGCGGTGGAGGAGAGGACGAGGATGGTGCCGTCGCCGCTCGCCCGCAGGGCCGGCAGCAGCGCCTGCGTCACGTGCAGCACGCCGAGCACGTTCACCTGGTACATGGCCAGCCAGTCCGCCGGGTCGCCCGACTCCACCGGCTCGGCCCCGATCGCCCCGCCGGCGTTGTTCACCAGGACGTCCACCCGGCCGATCCCGGCCGCGAAGGCGTCCACGGCGGCCCGGTCGGTCACGTCCAGGGTGTGGGCGCGCCCACCGATCTCCTTGGCCAGCTGCTCGATCCGGTCGGTCCGGCGGGCGGTCAGCACCACGTCGAAGCCCTCGGCCGCGAGCCGGCGGGCGGTTGCCGCGCCGATCCCGCTGCTCGCGCCGGTGACGACGGCCACCTTCTGCTCGGTCATTGCCACTCCTGAGATATCCGGTCGGTTCAGCCGATCATCTCAAGGCCGCTCGCCCCCGGGCCGCCGGCGTTACATTGCGAGGGGAGGGGACCGTCCGGCCGAACACCGCGGAGGACACCATGACCCCCGAACCGCCGCCCGAACCGCGCCGCACCGAGTCGGGCCTCCCGATCGCGCCGCTCTACGGCCCCGAGGCCCGGGCCGGCCGGGACCCGGCCGGGCGGCTGGGCCGGCCGGGCGCGTACCCGTACACCCGGGGCGTCCACCCGTCGATGTACACGGGCCGGCTCTGGACGATGCGCCAGTACGCCGGCTTCGGCACCGCGGCCGAGTCCAACGCCCGCTACCGGCAGCTGATCGCCGGCGGCTCCACCGGCCTCTCGGTCGCCTTCGACCTGCCGACCCAGATGGGTTACGACTCGGACGCCCCGCTCGCCGCCGGGGAGGTCGGCCGGGTCGGCGTCGCGGTGGACAGCGTCGAGGACGTGGCCGACCTGTTCGAGGGCATCCCGCTCGGCGAGGTCTCCACCTCGATGACCATCAACGCACCGGCCGCCCTGCTGCTCCTGCTCTACCAGCTGGTCGGCGAGGCCCGGGGGGTGCCGCCGGCCCGGCTCACCGGCACCGTGCAGAACGACGTGCTCAAGGAGTACATCGCCCGCGGCACCTACATCTTCCCGCCGCGGCCCTCGCTGCGGCTGGTCGCGGACGTCCTCCGGTACTGCCGGGCCGAGATCCCGCGCTGGAACACCATCTCGATCTCCGGCTACCACATGGCCGAGGCCGGGGCGACGCCCGCGCAGGAGGTCGCCTTCACCCTGGCCGACGGCATCGCGTACGTGCGCGCCGCACGGGCGGCGGGTCTGGCGGTGGACGACTTCGCGCCCCGGCTCTCCTTCTTCTTCGTGGCCCGGACCACGCTGCTGGAGGAGGTCGCGAAGTTCCGCGCGGCCCGCCGGATCTGGGCCCGGGTGATGCGCGACGAGTTCGGTGCCCGGGACCCCCGCTCGCAGATGCTGCGCTTCCACACCCAGACCGCCGGGGTGCAGCTGACCGCCCAGCAGCCCGAGGTCAACCTGGTCCGGGTCGCGGTGCAGGCCCTCGCGGCGGTGCTCGGCGGCACCCAGTCGCTGCACACCAACTCCTTCGACGAGGCGATCGCGCTGCCCACCGAGAAGGCGGCCCGGCTCGCCCTGCGCACCCAGCAGGTGCTCGCGTACGAGACCGACGTGACCGCCACCGTCGACCCGTTCGCCGGCTCGTACGCCGTGGAGGCGCTGACCGACGCGACGGAGGAGGCCGTGCTCGCGCTGATGGCCCGGGTCGAGGAACTCGGCGGCGCGGTGGCCGCGATCGAGGCCGGGTACCAGAAGGCGGAGATCGAGCGGAACGCCTACCGGATCCAGCGGGAGACCGAGGCGGGGGAGCGGACGGTGGTCGGGGTCAACCGGTTCCGGCTGGCGTCCGAGGAGCCGTACCGGCCGCTCAGGGTGGACCCGGAGGCCGGCCGGCGGCAGGTGGCCCGGCTGGCCCGGGTGCGGGCGGCGCGGGACCGGTCGGCGGTGGACCGCTCGCTGGCCGCACTGCGCCGGACGGCCGGGGGGCCGGACAACGTGCTGTACCCGATGCGGGAGGCGCTGGCCGCCCGGGCCACCGTGGGCGAGGTCTGCGACGCGCTGCGCGGGGTCTGGGGCGGCTACGCCCCGGTCGAGCGGTTCTGAGTGGTGCGGGGCCGGACCGTCGGTGCCGCCGTGCGATTCCGAGCCATCGTCAATTCCCCTGGTGGGAGGGGCGTGACCTTGATCGCCGACGGTCGTTGCACTGGGCAGGAACCTGGGGAAGGCGGCTGAAACAAGATGTCATACCCACCTGCTCGGCCGGTATGCGCCCATCCGGGGACTTCTTTTCCGGAAGTCGGGCCAAATCCCCCCAACGGGCCTACCCTTGTTGAGATGAACCGTCGTGAGTCCGCCCAGTCGGCCGTCACCCTCACCGCTGCCCGTCCCGCCGCCGGTCTCCGTGACCGGGTGAGCGGGCTGGAGCCCGAGCTGATCGCCTTCCGGCGGGACCTGCACCGGCACCCGGAGCTGGGCCGCCAGGAGTTCCGTACCACCGGTCTGCTGCGCGACCGCCTGGTCGCCGCGGGCCTCGCCCCCCGGGTCCTCCCGGGCGGCACCGGAATGCTCGTCGACATCGTTCCCGAGTCCGCACCGCGCGGGGCCGGCTTCCTGGCCTTCCGCGCCGACATCGACGCCCTGCCGATCGACGACGCCAAGACCGACGTCCCCTACCGTTCGACCGTGCCCGGCCGGGCCCACGCCTGCGGCCACGACGTGCACACCTCGGTGGTGCTGGGCACCGCGCTGGTGCTGGCCGAGGCGGCCCGCACCGGCGAGCTGCGCCGTCCGGTCCGGCTGGTCTTCCAGCCCGCCGAGGAGGTCATGCCCGGCGGTGCGCTGGACGTGATCGCGGCCGGCGGGATGGACGGCGTCGAGCGGATCTTCGCGGTGCACTGCGACCCGAAGGTGGAGGTGGGCCGGGTCGGGCTGCGGGTCGGGGCGATCACCTCGGCCTGCGACCGCCTGGTCCTGAGCCTGGACGGTCCCGGCGGCCACACCGCCCGCCCGCACCTGACCACGGACCTGGTCACCGCGATCGCCCGGATGGCGGCCGACCTCCCGACCCTGCTGGCCCGCCGGATGGACCCGCGCTGGGGCGTCTCGCTGGTCTGGGGCCGGATCGCCGCCGGCTCCGCGCCCAACGTGATCCCGCAGCACGCGGAGCTGGAGGGCACCGTCCGCTGCCTGGAGCTGGCCGGCTGGCGGGATGCGCCGGAGCTGCTGCACGAGCTGATCGCCAAGCTCGCCGAGACGTACCGGGCCAAGTGGACGCTGGACTACCACCGGGGTGTCCCGCCGGTGGTCAACGAGGCGGTCTCGGTGGCCCTGCTGGAGGAGGCCATGACAGCGCGTTTCGGCCGCTCCGGCCGCCAGGTGGTGGAGGACACCGAGCAGTCGCTCGGCGGCGAGGACTTCTCCTGGTACCTGGAGCACGCTCCGGGTGCGCTGGCCCGGCTCGGCGTCCGCACCCCCGGCGACACCGCCGTCCGTGACCTGCACCAGGGCAGATTCGATGTGGACGAGCGCGCGATCGCGATCGGTGTGGAGCTGTTCGCGGCGCTGGCACTCGATCCGGACACGGAGCCCGGGGAAGGCTCCGAGGTCCTCTGAGGGCCCTTTTGGCGGTCGTAAACCGGACACTCACCATGAGTGTCCGGTTTGTCGCAATACAGGCTTTATTTACGGTTACGTACACTGGGCTGCGCCAGTTCCGACCGCCGTTCCTGCACGGAAAAGGGGCGTCGGGAGGGCCGTGAGACCACGGTTTGATAACAACCCGAATGCTCCGGCGGCCCGTAACCCAACCGTGTTCTACGCGCGTTACGGTGGCGTCCGACCACGCTAATCGGGTGCGTGTGAGAAGGAGATACTCCCTTGCGCCGTTCTACTAAGCTCGCCGCGGTTGTGCTCTCGGGTTCCCTGGGCATCGCCTCGCTCGCCGCTTGCGGCGCAAAGAGCAACGACACCGCCGCCTCTTCCGGCTCCGCCGACGGCGGCCTGAAGGTCGGCATGGCCTACGACATCGGTGGCCGTGGCGACCAGTCGTTCAACGACTCCGCCGCGCGCGGCCTGGACAAGGCCAAGAACGAGCTCGGCGTCGCCGTGACCGAGGCCGACGCCAAGACCGGCGAGGCCGAGGCCGACAAGGAGACCCGGCTCAAGAACCTGGTCACCGCCGGCTACAACCCGATCATCGCGGTCGGTTTCGTGTACCAGGCTGCGGTCGAGAAGATCGCCAAGGAGAACCCGAACACCAAGTTCGCGATCATCGACTCGGCCTCCGAGACCCAGCCGAGCAACGTCACCTCGCTGACGTTCTCCGAGCAGGAGGGCTCGTACCTGGCCGGTGTGGCCGCCGCCCTCAAGTCGAAGAACAAGCACGTCGGCTTCATCGGCGGCGTGCAGACCGAGCTGATCAAGAAGTTCGAGGCGGGCTACCGCGCGGGCGTCAAGTCCGTCGACCCGAACATGCCGGTCGAGGTCACCTACCTCACCACGCCCCCGGACTTCTCCGGCTTCGCCTCGCCCGACAAGGGCAAGGAGGCCGCCCAGGGCCAGCTCGACAAGAAGGCCGACGTCATCTACACCGCCGCCGGCTCCTCCGGCAACGGTGCGATCGAGGCCGCTGCCAACGCCAACGCCCTGGCCATCGGCGTCGACTCCGACCAGGCCGCCCAGCCGGCCCTGGCGAAGTACAAGAACAGCATCCTCACGTCGATGGTGAAGAACGTCGACAAGGCCGTCTTCTCCTACGTCGAGTCGATCAAGAAGGGCACCCCCTTCACCGGCGTGAAGAACTTCGACCTCAAGGCCGACGGTGTCTCGCTGGCCACCACCGGCAACAAGATCGACGACATCAAGGCCAAGCTCGACGAGGCCGGCAACGCCATCAAGAGCGGCGCCACCACCGTCCCGACCGACCCCACCAAGTAGGGGTTCGACCGGACGTCGCTGCCGCTGCCGCCTGCCCGGCAGCGCCATGATGGACGCAACATCAGGGAGGGGCCCGGAAGGGTGCGCTCAGTGCGTACCCCCGGGCCCCGTCCCGTCCCTCCACCGCTTTTCGCTTTTGGCCCTCCAGCGCAACGACGCGCCTCCAGACCACCAGGAGATCGCCATCACCGCATCCGACCCCGCCCCGCACACGGGCGGTACCCCCAGCGCGGGGACGGCGACACCGGCCGTCGAACTGCGCGGCATCACCAAGCGCTTCCCCGGTGTCGTGGCCAACCACGACATCAACCTCACCGTCCGCACCGGTACCGTGCACGCCCTCATGGGCGAGAACGGCGCCGGCAAGTCGACGCTGATGAAGATCCTCTACGGCATGCAGAAGCCGGACGAGGGCACCATCGCGATCAACGGTGAGCTGTGCGAGTTCAACACCCCGGGCGAGGCCATCGCGCGCGGCATCGGCATGGTGCACCAGCACTTCATGCTCGCCGACAACCTCACCGTCTGGGAGAACGTCGTCCTCGGCGGCGAGCACCTGTACGGCATCGGTGCCAAGGCCAAGGCGAAGATCAAGGAGATCTCCGACCAGTACGGCCTGGGCGTGCGCCCGGACACCCTGGTCGAGGACCTCGGCGTGGCCGACCGCCAGCGCGTCGAGATCCTCAAGGTGCTCTACCGCGGCGCCAAGATCCTCATCCTCGACGAGCCCACCGCGGTGCTCGTCCCGCAGGAGGTCGACGCGCTCTTCGACAACCTGCGCGAGCTCAAGTCCGAGGGCGTCACCGTCATCTTCATCTCGCACAAGCTGCACGAGGTGCTCTCGGTGGCGGACGCGATCAGCGTCATCCGCCGCGGCACCACCGTCGGCGACGCGGACCCGAGGAGCGTCAGCGCCCGCCAGCTGGCCGAGCTGATGGTCGGCTCCGAGCTGCCCTCCCCGGAGAGCCGCGAGTCCACCGTCACCACCGACGTGATGCTGGACGTCGCGGGCCTGCGGATCGCCAAGACCGACGCCGAGGGCATCGAGCGCGTGGTCCTGGACGACATCTCGCTGCGCATCCACAAGGGCGAGATCCTCGGCATCGCCGGTGTCGAGGGCAACGGCCAGGCCGAACTGGTCGAGGCCGTCATGGGCATGCTGCCGCTCGACGCAGGCGCCGTCACCCTCGACGGCAAGGACCTCTCCGGCACCCTCACCCGGGCCCGCCGCCAGGCCGGCATCGGCTACATCCCCGAGGACCGCCACCGGCACGGCCTGCTGCTGGAGGCCCCGCTCTGGGAGAACCGGATCCTCGGCCACGTCACCGAGGCCCCGAACTCCAAGGGCGTCCTGCTCGACCCCGCCGGTGCCCGCAAGGACACCGCGCGGATCGTCGAGGAGTACGACGTCCGCACCCCCGGCATCGAGGTCACCGCGGCCTCCCTCTCCGGCGGCAACCAGCAGAAGCTGATCATCGGCCGCGAGATGAGCCACCGGCCCAAGCTGCTGATCGCCGCCCACCCCACCCGCGGTGTGGACGTCGGCGCGCAGGCGCAGATCTGGGAGCACATCCGGGTCGCGCAGCGCGAGGGCCTCGCGGTCCTGCTGATCTCCGCCGACCTGGACGAGCTGATCGGGCTCTCCGACACCATCCGGGTGATCTACCGCGGCCGGCTGGTCGCCGACGCGGACCCGGCCACCGTCACCGCCGAGGACCTCGGCACCGCGATGACCGGTGCGGCCCGCGGCCACATCGAGTCCGAGCCCGAGGCCGTCGAGGAGTTCCAGGCGACCCGGGTCGAGGGCACCGAGGCCGAGCCCGCCGCCGGGGACGACGCCCCGTCCGTCACCGCCGGGAACGACACCCCCACCGACACCGCCGACGACCAGCAGGCGGGGGAGTAGCCACATGACCAGTCCCAACCCCGCAGCCAAGCGTTCGCTGGCGCAGCGGATCAGCGGCGAGAAGATCGTGCTCGCCCTCGCAGCGCCGGTGCTCGCCGTGCTGCTCTCCGTCGTGATCTGTTCCGTCCTCCTGGCGACCTCGGGCAAGAACCCGTTCGACGCCTGGAACGTGATGATCACGTACGCCACCAAGTCGGACGGCCAGGTGGCCATCCTCAACCGGTCCACCACGTACTACCTGGCCGCCGCGGCCGCCGCCTTCGGCTTCCGGATGAACCTCTTCAACATCGGCGTCGAGGGCCAGTACAAGGTGGCCGCGCTGTTCGCCGCCTTCGTCGGCAGCCGGCTCGACCTGCCGTCGTTCATCCAGATCCCGCTGCTGCTGATCACCGCCATGCTGGTCGGCGGCCTGTACGCGAGCATCGCCGGTCTGCTGAAGGTCCTCCGCGGCGTCAGCGAGGTCATCTCGACCATCATGCTGAACGCCATCGCGGTCGCCATCGTCGGCCTGCTGCTCGTCCCCGGCATCTTCGCGCCGGAGAAGAGCGGCACCAGCAACTCGATCCAGACCGCCCCGGTCTCGGAGTCCAGCCACTTCTTCGCGATCAACACCGACGGCGGCCCGCTCTACGGCTTCCTCTTCATCGCGATCCTGGTCGGCGTGGCCTTCCAGTTCACCCTGACCCGGACCCGCTTCGGCTTCGACCTGCGCGCCACCGGCCGCTCGGAGTCCGCGGCGACCGCGTCCGGCGTGAACGTCAAGCGCATGGTCGTCATCTCCATGGCGGTCTCCGGTGCGCTGGCCGGTCTGATCGGTCTGCCCGAGCTGCTGCAGAACTCGTACAACTACGGCCAGAGCTTCCAGGGCGGCCTCGGCTTCCTGGGCATCTCGGTCGCGCTGCTCGGCCGCAACAGCCCGATCGGCATGGCCTTCGCGGCCCTGCTCTTCGCCTTCCTGGACGCCACCGGCTCCCAGCTGCCGCTCCAGGGCGGCTTCCCGTTCGAGATCGTCCCGGTCATGCAGGGCACCATCGTCATCTGCGTCGTCGTCGCCTACGAGCTGGTGCGTCGCTACGGCCTCAAGCGCCAGCAGCAGAAGGTCGGCGCCGAACTCGCCGCCCAGGCCGCCGCGGCCAACGAGAAGAAGGAGGTGTCCGCATGAGCACGGCCACCGCAGCCCGGGCGAAGGCGCCGGGCGCTCCCGCCAAGAAGCGCAAGATGTCCTGGCCGGTGGTGCTGCTGCTGATCGCGGGCGCCCTGGTCCTCTTCTCGGCCGTCGGCATGATCACCGACAACCACTCGCTGACCTCCTCCGGTCAGGTCACCGCCGCGCTCAGCGCCGCCGTGCCGATCGGCATGGCGGGCCTCGGCGGTCTCTGGTCCGAGCGGGCCGGCGTGGTCAACATCGGCCTCGAAGGCATGATGGTCGCCGGCACCTTCGCCGGCGCCTGGGGCGGCTACCTGGTCAGCCCGTGGTTCGGCCTGGTGGCCGGCATGCTCGGCGGTGCGCTGGGCGGTCTGCTCCACGCGGTCATCACCGTGACGTTCGGCGTCGACCACATCGTCTCCGGCGTCGGCGTCAACCTGCTGATCCCCGGCATCTGCGCGTACGTCAACCGGATCTACTACAAGGACTACATCTCCGCCGGTGCCGGCGCGAACCAGTCCCCGCCGGCCGATCCGCTGCCGTACATCACGATCCCCGGCCTCTCGTCCGGCCTGAAGGACATCGAGACCCACCACTGGTTCCTGGTCTCCGACGTGGCCGGCGTGCTCGGCGGTCTGGTCACCAACATCTCGGTGGTCGTGCTGCTGGCCGGCGCGCTGATCGTGGTCAGCTACTTCGCGCTCTGGCGCACCGTGTTCGGCCTGCGGCTGCGCTCCTGCGGCGAGAACCCGACCGCTGCGGAGTCGCTGGGCGTCAACGTCTACAAGTACAAGTACCTCGCGGTCATCACCTCCGGCGCCTTCGCGGGCCTCGGCGGCGCGTACCTCTCGCTGGTCGCGGCGCACTTCTACAAGGACGGCCAGACCAACGGCCGTGGCTTCATCGGCCTCGCGGCGATGATCTTCGGCAACTGGATGCCGGGCGGTCTCGCCATGGGCGCGGGCCTGTTCGGCTTCACCGACAGCCTCCAGCTGCGTGACCCGGAGTCGGTGCACGTGCTGATCCTGGTGGTCGCCATCGCGATGGTGCTGCTGGCGCTCTGGAACCTGTACCGCCGCAAGATCCCGGCCGCGCTGATCACCTTCGTGGTCGCCGGTGGCCTCTTCACCTGGTACTTCACCACCGAGGAGGTGCAGCGTCCGCTGATCGTCGCGACGCCGTACGTCATCACCCTGGTGGTGCTCTCGCTGGCCTCGCAGCGGCTGCGCCCGCCGAAGGCCGACGGCCAGATCTACCGCAAGGGCCAGGGCAAGTGACGGCCGCGGCCCCGACGGTCGACTGGGAGGCGCTCCGCGAGGCGGCGCGCGAGGCGATGACCCACGCCTACGCCCCGTACAGCAGGTTCCCGGTCGGCGCGGCCGCCCTGGTGGACGACGGCCGGGTGGTCACCGGCTGCAACGTCGAGAACGCCTCGTACGGGATCGGCCTCTGCGCCGAGTGCGGTCTGGTCTCCGCGCTGCACGCCGGCGGAGGCGGCCGGCTGACCGCGTTCACCTGCGTGGACGGGGCCGGCGAGCTGCTGATGCCGTGCGGGCGCTGCCGCCAGCTGCTGTACGAGCACGGCGGGCCGGAGCTGCTGATCGAGCTGCCGTCCGGGGTGCGCCCGATGAGTGAGGTCCTGCCCGACGCGTTCGGGCCGGAGCGGCTCTAGCACTGCCATTTGTTACGCGCGTAGAGTGTCGCGAGTGGGCCCTGACCGGGCCGACTCGCGGCACTCTTCGCTTTTCGGGTGCGGCCTGCGCGCGATGCTTTCCGCGTGCGGCACCCCCGCACGCCGCTTTTGAACGCTGCTTTTCCGAAACCCCCTCCCGGGAGCAATGGAGCAACCATGGACGCCATCTCCGTCATCAGGACCAAGCGCGAGCGCGACGAGCTGAGCGACGCTCAGATCGACTGGGTCATCGACGCCTACACCCGCGGCGAGGTCGCCGACGAGCAGATGTCCGCCCTGGCCATGGCCATCCTGCTGAACGGCATGAACCTCCGCGAGATCAGCCGCTGGACCGACGCGATGATCCGCTCCGGCGTCCGGATGGACTTCTCCTCCCTCGCCCAGCCCACCAGCGACAAGCACTCCACCGGCGGCGTCGGCGACAAGATCACCCTGCCGCTCGCCCCGCTCGTCGCCGCCTGCGGCGCCGCCGTCCCGCAGCTCTCCGGCCGCGGCCTCGGCCACACCGGCGGAACCCTCGACAAGCTGGAGTCCATCCCCGGCTGGCGCGCCCTGCTCTCCAACGACGAGATGATGGACGTGCTGCGCTCGTCCGGTGCGGTGATCTGTGCGGCCGGCGACGGCCTCGCCCCCGCCGACAAGAAGCTGTACGCCCTGCGCGACGTGACCGGCACCGTCGAGGCCATCCCGCTGATCGCCTCCTCGATCATGTCCAAGAAGATCGCCGAGGGCACCGGCGCACTCGTGCTGGACGTCAAGGTCGGCTCCGGCGCGTTCATGAAGAACCTCGGCGACGCCCAGGAGCTGGCCCGCACCATGGTCGGCCTCGGCAAGGCGGCGGGCGTCAACACCGTCGCGCTGCTCACCGACATGTCCACCCCGCTCGGCCTCACCGCGGGCAACGCGCTGGAGGTCCGCGAGTCCGTCGAGGTGCTGGCCGGCGGCGGCCCCGCCGACGTCGTGGAGCTCACCCTGGCGCTGGCCCGCGAGATGCTGGCCGCCGCCGGCGTCCACGGCAAGGACCCGGCCGACGCGCTGCGCGACGGCTCCGCGATGGACCACTGGCGCCGCATGATCACCGCCCAGGGCGGCGACGTCGACGCCCCGCTGCCGGTCGCCCGCGAGCAGCACGTCATCACCGCCCCGGCCTCGGGCGTGCTGACCAGCCTGGACGCCTACGCCGTCGGCGTCAGCGCCTGGCGCCTCGGCGCGGGCCGGGCCCGCAAGGAGGACCCGGTGCAGGCGGGCGCCGGCGTCGAGATGCACGCCAAGCCCGGCGACACCGTGGTGGCCGGCCAGCCGCTGCTCACCCTGCACACCGACACGCCCGAGCGCTTCGAGTACGCGGTCGAGGCCCTCGCGGGCGGCGTCGAGGTCTCCCCGGCCGGCACGGCGTTCACCCCGAACCCGATCGTGCTGGACCGCATCGCCTGATCCCGCCCCGCCCACCGGGGGCCCGCGCACGGACGGCCGCTCAGGCGTACGTGCACGGGCCCCAGGTGTCGAGCGTCCACGGGCCGACGGCGACGCTGTCGCCGAAGGCGGACTCCCTGCGCGAGGTGCAGTCCGGCTCGTCGTGCACGACGCCGGTGCCCTTGCGCGGATCGACCAGCAGGTGGAGCGGGATGCCCATGACCGCGTGGTTGCGGACCTTGGCGTGGTGGTCGTTCTCGGGGTTGGACTTCGAGACGATCTCCACGACGAGGAGGACTTCGTGGGGGAGGAGCGCGCACTCCTCCTCGTCCAGGGCGACCTCGGGGAACACCATCAGGTCGGGATTCCTGAGCCGCCCCAGGCCGACGTCCTCCAGGTCCGCGCTACCGTGGGTGATGTGACCGGGACGGGCCTGCGGGAGCCGGGCGTTGAGCTGCCGGGCGACGCGGACGACCGCGAGCTCGTGCCGCTTGACCGGCGACGTCGTCATGACGATCCCGCCGTCGGCGATCTCGGCCTTCCCCGTCCCGGGAATCCTCGGCAGCCGGTCGGCGATCTCGTGCAACCGGGCGCACGCGGCAGGATCGGTGCTCACGGCCCGGAGCGTATCGACGGTCACCGACGGCCGGGCCGGCGTCGGCCCGTGGCGTCAGCCGGCGGCGGCGAGGGCCGCCTTGAGGAACTCCTCGGGAGCCTCGCGGATCAGGTCGTGGCCGAAGGGGAGGGTGATCACCGTCCAGGTCGGGTCCTCGCTCAGCCGCGCGAAGGTCTCCAGGAGCGGGCTCTCCTCGAAGGCCGAGGCGTGGAGGTAGGTGCGCCGGGTGACGGCGTCCAGGGCGCCGGTCAGGGTGATCGACTGCAGCAGGGACGCCAGCGGGTGGACGCCGGCGCGCGGGTCCAGCGCGGGGTTGCGGCCCGCCGTGGTGAGGCCGTCGGCGGACGCGCCGGCCAGGTACCGCTGCTTCCAGACCTCGTCGACGATCCCGTACGCCGACTCGCCGTCGCGCGGGACGAAGGCGTCCGCGTACAGCAGCGAGGCGATCCGCTCCGGCACCCGGTCGGCCGCGCCGGAGGCGACCATCCCGCCGTAGCTGTGCGCGACCAGCACCACGTCCGTGAGCTGCTCGGCCTCCAGCACGGACACCACGTCCTGGATGTGCGTGTCGAGGTTGACCGTCCCGTTGTTCAGGTGGCCGCGCTCGGCCACCCCGGTCAGCGTCAGCGGGTACACCTCGTGCCCGGCGGCGCGCAGGCCGTCCGTGAGCGGCCGGAACCACCAGCCGCCGTGCAGCATGCCGGGGATCAGGACGAAGGCGGTCATCGTGCGCTCCTCTGCTCGTACGGGTGGGAAGGGCCGAACGGATCGTTCGGGGGTCGTACGGGTCGTTCGGGTCGTACGGGAGGAAAGCTACGGCGGATACCTGACAGCGAACGTCAGGTATCCGCCGGGCGGCGACGGAATCGGCAGGCCCCGGGGCGTGATCCGGTGGCGTGATCCGGTGGCGGCGTCCGACGGGGTGACCCCGGGAGGGCTACCGGGCGGAGAGCCCTCCCGGCAGACCTTCGGCCCGCCGGAGGGTGGCGGCGGTGTGGGCGCGGCGGGTGGCGTAGAGGGTGACCCCGGCGGCGAGGGCCATGGCGGCGAGGCCGACGGTGGCGGCGCCCGGCCAGCCGGTGGAGTGGTAGGCGTCCGCGCCGACGGTGCCGCCGAGGCTGTTGCCCAGGTAGTAGGCGATCAGGTACAGCGCGGAGGCCTGGGCGCGGCCCTCGGTGGCGGTGCGGCCGACCGCCGAGGACGCGGTGGCGTGGCCGGCGAAGAAGCCGGCGGTGATCAGGACCAGGCCGAGCAGCGCGCAGGCCAGCGAGTCGGCGAGCGAGAGCAGCAGACCGGCGGCGGTGGTGCCGATCGCGACGTAGAGCGCGCCGCGCCGGCCGAGCCGGCCGGAGAGTCGGCCGGCGGCGGCCGAGGTGCCGGTGCCGACCAGGTAGACGACGAAGATCGAGGCGGCCACCGACTCCGGCAGGTGGAACGGCGCGGCGATCAGCCGGTACCCGACGGTGTTGTAGACCGCGCCGAAGACGGCCATGAAGAGCATCCCGAGCAGGTACAGCCGGACCAGCAGCGGGTTGCCCAGGTGGCGGCCGACCGTGCGGGCCAGGGCGCGGGCGTCCACCGGGGCCGGGGCGAAGTGCCGGGCGGCGGGGATGAGCAGCCGGAAGGCGAGCGCGGCCAGCAGCGCTAGGGCGGCGGAGGCCGCCAGGCCCCAGCGCCAGCCGAAGCCGGCGGCGACCCAGCCGGAGAGCAGCCGGCCGCCCATGCCGCCGATGCTGTTGCCGGCCACGTACAGACCCATCGCGGAGGCCAGCGCGGAGGGGTGGACCTCCTCGGCGAGGTAGGCCATCGCGGTGGCGGGGAGCCCGGCGAGGGCGGCGCCCTGGAGGACCCGGAGCACGACCAGGGTGGT
Source organism: Kitasatospora sp. NPDC002965 (assembly GCF_040611255.1). Taxonomy (NCBI): domain Bacteria; kingdom Bacillati; phylum Actinomycetota; class Actinomycetes; order Kitasatosporales; family Streptomycetaceae; genus Kitasatospora; species Kitasatospora sp. NPDC002965. The sequence continues at coordinate 45,903 of NZ_JBEXNT010000042.1, forward strand.
CAGGTCGGGGGCGAAGGGCAGCGCCAGCGCGAGGGCGGAGGCGGCGAGGACGGACGCCGTCATCACGGCGGTGCGGCCGTACCGGTCGGAGAGCGCGCTGGCGGGGAGCAGGGCGAGGGCGAGTCCGAGGGTGGCGGCGGAGGCCGTCCAGCTGGCCTGGCCGGGGGTCAGGTCGAGGTCGGAGGAGAGGACCGGCAGCAGGCCCTGGGTGGAGTAGAGCAGGACGAAGGTCGCGATACCGGCGGCGAACAGCGCGAGGTTGGCGCGGCGGAAGGCGCGCTGCCCGGGGCGGTGGCGGTCGTCGGCGGTGGCGGCGGCGACGGCCACCGCGGTGGCGGCGTTGGTGGCGGCGTCCGCGGCGATCTTCGGCCCTGCGGCGGTGGCGGCGGGCCTTCGCGCCGCGGTGCTCTGCCGGGCGGCGGCGTCCTGCCGGGCGGTGGCGGTCGCCTGGGCCGCGGCGGTCTTCGGTCCCACGGCGGTCTTCGGGGTCGGCTGGGCGAGGGCGTCCGGAGTGGCCACGGACGCCCCGGTACTGGAGGGCTGCATGAGATCGACCGTAGGCCCGGCCGAATGATGCGTCCAATGCATGAGACGTCGATAATGCATGCCTACGGGTATGAGTCGAGCGTGCGGCGGTGAGGGTGGTGCGTGCAGGCGTGGAGGACGACGGGGGAAGCGGCGCCCCGGCCCGGCTCGCGGAGTTGGGGCCGGACCTTCCGGCGGCGCAACTGGCCCCGAGGCTGGCCCAGTTCGCGGCGGTGGCGCGGTTGGAACACGTGACGCAGGCGGCCGCGGTGCTGGGCATGCCGCAGCCGACGCTGTCCCGGGCGGTGGCCCGGCTGGAGGCCGAGCTGGGGGTGGACCTGCTGGCCCGTCAGGGCCGGACGGTCCGGCTGACCAGGGCCGGCCGGCTGCTGCTCGACTCGGTCGAGCGGGCCCTGGCCGAGGTCGAGCGCGGTGCCGAGGCGGCCCGCGCGGAGGCGGACCCGGCGACCGGCCGGGTGGCGTTCGGCTTCCTGCACACCATGGGGACGGACGCGGTCCCGGCGCTGCTCCGGGACTTCCGGGCCGCGTACCCGCAGGTGCGGTTCCAGCTGGTGCAGGACTACGTCGGCGCGATGCTGGGCCGGCTGCGGGCCGGGGAGCTGGACCTCTGCCTGGTCGCGCCGGTGCCGGACGACGATCCGGCGCTGGTGGCCCGCCGGCTGGACGAGCAGCGGCTGCACCTGGTCGTCCCGGCCGACCACCGGCTGGCCGGCCGCCGCCGGATCCGGCTGGCGGAGGTGGCGGAGGAGCCGTTCGTGGGGCTGGAGCAGGGGTACGGGCTGCGGGCGATCACGGACGGGTTCTGCGCGGAGGCGGGGTTCGTGCCGAGGCTCGCGTTCGAGGGGGAGGAGGCGGAGACGCTGCGCGGACTGGTGGCTGCCGGCCTGGGGGTGGCGCTGCTGCCGCCGGCGCTGGTGCCGCGGCCGGGGGCGGTGGAGCTGGAGGTGACGGCGCCGCGCACCCGCCGGGCGGTCGGGCTGGCCTGGGCGGCGGGGCGGCCGATGACTCCGCCGGTGGCGGCGTTCCGGGACTTCGTGCTGTCGCGGCGGGGGCGGCTGCTGGAGCACGACTGAGGCGGTGGCCGCCCGGCCGGCCGACGAGCAGGTTGCCCGGATCGTCCCTTTGGTGGAATTCCCGGTGGACATTGGCCGATTCGGCCGGTGAACGGTGGCCCGTCTACGCGCGTAGGAGCTACACTCCCGCAATGGAGAAGCAGATCCCCGTCACCACCGCGGGCGCCGGCCCCCGCATCCCCACCGCCGATCAGATCGTCCGCGCTCCGAAGGTGCTCCTGCACGACCACCTCGACGGCGGACTGCGCCCCGAGACCGTGGTCGAGCTGGCCGCGGCCGTCGGCTACCAGGGACTCCCCACCACCGACCCCAAGGAGCTCGGTGAGTGGTTCCGCGAGGCCGCCGACTCCGGCTCGCTGGTCCGCTACCTGGAGACCTTCGCCCACACCTGCGCCGTCATGCAGACCCGCGACGCCCTGATCAAGGTCGCCGCCGACTGCGCCGAGGACCTCGCCGCCGACGGCGTCGTCTACGCCGAGGTCCGCTACGCCCCCGAGCAGCACCTCGAAGGCGGCCTGACCCTCGACGAGGTCGTCGAGGCCGTGCAGGACGGCTTCCGCCTCGGCGAGGCCAACGCCCGCGCCGCGGGCCACCGCATCCGGATCGGCACCCTGATCACCGCGATGCGGCACGCCGCGCGTTCGCAGGAGATCGCGGAGCTGGCCAACCGCCACCGTGACTCGGGCGTCGTCGGCTTCGACATCGCCGGCGCCGAGGCGGGCTACCCCCCCACCCGCCACCAGGCCGCCTTCGACTACCTCAAGGGCGAGAACAACCACTTCACCATCCACGCGGGCGAGGCCTTCGGCCTGCCGTCGATCTGGGAGGCCCTGCAGTGCTGCGGCGCCGACCGGCTCGGCCACGGCGTGCGGATCGTCGACGACATCACGGTCAACGAGGACGGCAGCGTGCAGCTGGGCCGCCTGGCCGCGTACGTCCGCGACAAGCGCATCCCGCTGGAGATGTGCCCGACCTCCAACCTGCAGACGGCGGCGGCCACGTCGTACGCCGAGCACCCGATCGGGCTGCTCAGCCGGCTGAAGTTCCGGGTCACGGTGAACACCGACAACCGGCTGATGAGCGGGACCAGCATGAGCAGGGAGTTCGGCCACCTGGTCGAGGCCTTCGGCTACACGCTGGGCGACATGGAGTGGTTCACCGTGAACGCGATGAAGTCGGCGTTCCTGCCGTTCGACGAGCGGCTCGCGATGATCAACGACGTGATCAAGCCGGGCTACGCCGAGCTCAAGGCCGAGTGGCTGTTCAGCGCCGGCAGCTGACGCCGTCGTCGTTCGTCGGATGAACGCCCCTCCGGGCCCGTCCTGAACGCCCTTTTCGGGCAAGGAATTTGGCGTTCATCCGACTACCCACTCGTGTGGGTGAACCGCCTTTGGTCCTCGTGCGATCCAATCAATACGGTGTGCCAGTCAATGCTGACCGGCCGTGGCGGACGGAACCCGTCGTGCCAGCCGTACCGGTCGGCCACCGACGAGGACCCAAGGGGACCAACCACATGAAGCAGGCCACTCTCAAGGCCGCCGGCACCGCCGCGCTCGGCCTCGCCATCGCCGCCGTCGGCGCCGGCAGCGCGTCCGCCGCCCCCGCCGCCACCGGTGGCCTGGGGCTCCCGACCGGCGCGCTGACCAACCCGGCCGTCACCGGTGCCGTCACCGACACCGCCGCCAAGCTGCCCGGCGGCGACCGGGTCGCCAACACCCTCGGCACCCTCGCCCCGAGCGCGGGCCAGGCCACCGCCCCGCTCGCCGGTGCGGCCGGCAACCGCGCGGGCGTTCCGAGCATCCCGGGCCTCGACAAGACCCCGGTCGGCGGGCTCACCGGGCTCCTCCCGGGCCTCGGCGGCTGACGCTCCGCACCCGCGCACGGCGAACGGGCCGCTCACTCCCCCCGGAGTGAGCGGCCCGTTCGCCGTGGTCGACCTGTGGTGGTGGTCCCGGTGGTCCCGGTGGTCCCGGTGGTCCTGGCCGGTGGTTCTGGTGCTCACGCCGGGGAGGTTCGCGGTGGCCGTCCCCGGCGGGGCGGTCACGGCTCCTGGGGGAGTACCAGCCAGAGCGCCAGGTAGATCAGGAACTGCGGGCCGGGCAGCAGGCAGGAGACCAGGAAGATCGCGCGGACGGTCCACGGGGTGAGTCCGAACCGCTCGGCGATCCCGGCGCAGACGCCGGCGATGACGCGGTTGTGGCGGGGGCGGGCGAGGCGGCTCATGGCGTACTCCGTTGCTGTGGCGCCGGTGGCCGGTCCCTCCGGCTGGCGTACCTCCATGCTCCGCCGGATTCCCGGCCGGTACCTCAGCCCGCAAGCCGATCCGGCCCCTGACGTCCTTCCCCTCGCAGGGCGACCCGGCCTCCGGGTTTTCCTCAGGGTCGCCCCGGAGGTTGGCGTGCGGACGGAGTGGGAAGTCGGCCGGTCCGACGTCTCGTGCGGGGTGCCCGACCGCACGGGGACGGCGCGCCCGCCGTGCCCGGCCGGGCACGGCGTCCCGGGCGATCCGCTGCCGTTCCGCTGCCGTTCCGGTGTGGTTCCGCTGTCGGTCCTCGGCGATAGCGTCGTGCCATGAGCTCCTCCCTGAGTGTGTACCTGTTGGACCCCGAGGCCACGCGCGCCCTGGTCGGCTCCGGTGACGACCAACTGCTCCAGGTCGTCAAGGACCGCTTCGGCGCGGACCTGGCGTCGGACGACGATTGGTTCGAGTCGGAGATCGAGGCCGGCGCCCCGACGGCCTACGAGGCGCTGCACGCCGTGGTGCACGCCGGGCCCTTCGTGGAGAACAGGGAGCACGCGTTCCAGTACGGCTACGCCTACAAGCGTCTCTGCGGCCTGACCGGGTCCTTCCTGGACAACTCCTCCTTCAGCCCGTTCAAGGGCGACTGGCTGTCCGTCGTCGACGAGGGCCTGAAGGCGCTGAGGATCACCGCCGTGTCCGTGTCCGAGTTCGGTTACTCCGGGCTGCCCGCGCCCGTTCCGTCCTCGTACCTGCCGGGTTGCGGCGAGTGGACGCACGAGCAGTGCCTGCGGGCCCTGGAGGAGTTCGAGGAGACCAAGCGGCAGGGGCACGCGCCGCCGCTGGATCCGGAGGTGGTCGAGGCCGTCATGGACGTCATCAAGTGGCTGCGCCACGTCGAGGCGCGTCCGGGCTTCGGCGTCGTGGGCTTCGTGTCGTAGCGGCGTCGGGCTCGTCCCGGCCGCGGGCGGCGCCGGGACGAGGCTCGGGACCACCACTCTCCGGGGGCCCCGTGCCCCCGGCTACGGCACGAGAACGACCTTGCCGAGGTTGCGGCGCTGTTCGACGACGGCGTGGGCACGGGCGGCCTCGGCGAGGGGGATCTCGGCGTGGACGGCCGGGCGCAGGGTGCCCGCGTCGCGCAGCTGCCAGAGCTCGCGGAGCCTGCGGGCGTAGACGTCCGGCTTGCCGAGGGCGACGGCGCGCATCTGGAAGCCGATCAGGGACGCGCCGCGGAGCAGGAGTTCGTGCGCCTCGACGGTGCCGCCGCCGGAGCTGTAGGCCACCAGCCGGCCGCCGGTGGCGAGGGCGCGGACGGCGGGTGCGAGCAGGTCGCCGCCGACGCCGTCGAGGATCACGTCGTACGGGGCGCCCCAGTCGGCGTCGTCGTAGTGGACCACCTCGTCGGCCCCGAGGCCGCGCACGAAGGCGGCCTTGGCGGGGTTGCCGACGGCCGCGACGACACGGCCCGCTCCGCCGGCCCGGGCGTACTGGAGGGCGAGCGTGCCGACCCCGCTCGCGGCGGCAGTGACCAGGACGGACTCGCCGGGCTCCACGCGGGCCGACTCGTAGGCCCCGCACGCCACGAGTCCGCTGCGGACCAGGGCGACGGCCTCGACGGCGGTGGCGTCGTCGGGGATCCGGGAGGCCATCGCGGTGTTCAGGACGGCGAACTCGGCGTAGGCGTCGGCGAAGCAGAGCCCGGTGACGCGGTCGCCGACGGCGAAGGCGGCGTTGCCACCGGGTGCGCCGTCTCCCGGGCCCGTGGCGACGACCCGCCCCGCGACCTCGCCGCCGAGGGGGACCGGCCCGCCGCCCTCGCGGACCTTGCGGACGGTCGGCAGGGTGACGCCGACCGCCTCGACCCGGACCAGCAGTTCCCCGGCTCCCGGGGTGGGGGCGGCGGCCTCCTCGGCGCGGAGCGCGGTGTGGCCGTCGTCGATGTCGTGGCGGATGCGCAGCACAGGACCTCCCGGCCTAAAGTCATTGGATGTCCCAACGATAGGCCGAAAGTCATGGGGAAGTCCAATGAAAACCCGAGTAGCCTGGGACCATGACCTCGCCCCTCCAACACCTCCAGTCCCTGCCGAGCTGGCTCGCCGGTCGCGTCGCGGCGCGCGGCCGGGGCCTGGTCGCCGACGCGATCGCCGGGGAGGGGCTGAGGCTCATGCAGCACGCGGCGCTGGCCGCCACCGCCGAGTACGGCCCGGTGGCCCAGGCCGACCTGGGGCGGCTGCTCGCCGTCGACCCCAAGGACATGGTCGGCATCCTCAACCACCTCCAGCGGGCGGGATACGTCCTGAGGTCCCCGGATCCTGCCGACAAGCGGAAGAACGCGGTGACGGTGACCCCGGAGGGGGCGGCGGTGCTCGCCCGCTGCGCGGCCCTGGCCGAGGCGGCCAACGAGGAGCTGATCGCACCGCTGAACCCGGACGAGCAGCGGCAGTTGATGGCCCTGCTGGCGCGGGTCCACGAGGGGGCGTAGGGCCGCTGGGCGGTGCGGGGCCGCGCGGTGGCGCAGGCTCCGGCCGGAGGGATCTCGGCCTGTCCGGGGGTGGTTCGGCCGTGGATCCGTCGGCAACCGATCCGTCGGTAGCCTGGGCGGATGACCGAGAGCCTTGATGCGACGGACTGGGCGATCCTGGCGGAGCTCCAGCGGGACGGCCGGGTCGCGTTCACGGAGCTGGCGCGGCGGGTGAACCTGAGCGCGTCGGCGACGACGGAGCGGGTGCGGCGGCTGGAGTCGGTCGGGGTGATCACGGGCTTCCGGGCGGAGGTCGACCTGGAGCGGGCCGGGTACCCGGTGCACGCCGTGGTCCGGCTGAAGTACCCGGGGCCTGGGACGCGGCACGAGCCGTTGCGGCGGTTGCTCGGGGAGCGTCCGGAGATCCTGGAGTGCCTGCGCACCACCGGGGACGACTGCTACGTCATGAAGGTGGCGACCACGTCGCTGGCGCATCTTGAGGAGATCGTCGACGAGCTGGCCCAGTTCGGGAGCACGACCACCAGCCTGGTGCTGAGCCGGACGCAGTCGTCCCGCGGCCCGGCCGCACCCCGGGCGGTCGCCGCGTCGTCGTGAGGCGGGGCGCGGGTGGCAAGGATGCAATCCGCGTGCGGTCGGGGCTCGCGTCCGGGCGTTCGCCGTCCTCCGGAGGGGTCAGGGGGTGTCCGGGGCCGGCAGGGGGTGGCCGTCGCCCGCGGACAGGCTGAACACCTTGACGTGCATGTCGGTCGTGACGGTGATCCGGTCGGGGCCCGTCCACGTGGCGGACTTGAACGCTCCGTAGCCCGGGTACTGCCCGGCCATCTCGTGGACGGTCCACCGGCGGGCGCACCAGCCGGTGCCGGCTTCGACCAGGATCGACCAGTACTGGCTCTCGGTCTCGCCTCCCGGATCGGCCTGGAGGCGTACGACGAGCGCCCGGTCGGGCCGGTCCGGGGCCTGCTCGCGGCTCATCGTCTCGGTGACGCGCAGGCCCTGGAGCAGGACGCCGCCGATCATGACCGTGATCCAGACGAGCACGGTGAAGAGCGTCGCGACGATGCGGTCGCGGCCGGGCTTCATGAAGCAGGCGGCGAGCACCAGCAGGGCGAGCGAGCAGCTGATCAGCAGTATCGGGCGGTCGAAGGCGTCGGCGACGAGCAGGTGTCCGCCCGAGCGGCTCTCCCAGATTCCCGCGGCGTACAGGCACACCGGCAGCGCAGCGGCTCTGGAGAGGAGTCGTCGCGTCGTCCGGCGATGTGCGGTGGGGAACATGTGTACGGACTATGGGACTTCGCCCGTAGGCACGTCAAGGACGGTGCACGGGTCGGAGCGGGAAGTCGGTGGTGTCGACTTTTGGTGCGGGTGCGGGTGCGGGTGCGGGTGCGGGTGCGGGTGCGGGTGCGGGTGCGGGTGCGGGTGTGGGTGCGGGTGCGGCTGCGCGGTGGTGGGCGGCGGCTGGGGCGGCAGCCGCCGTGCGGGTGGGGCGGGATCAGCGCGGTATGCGCCTGTCGGGCTCGTCGTCGGCCGGTTCGCGGTGGACCTTGAGGGCGGTGATGACGCCCAGGGCGACGGTGGTGATCGCGAGGGCGAGGAGGACGGCGAAGGCCGCGCCGACCAGGTAGTCGACGGTGCCGGGCCTCACCGCTGGATTCGCAGGAGGCGGTGGCCGAGCCGGGCGGCGAGGGCGTGGAGGAGGTCCTCGGCCTGGTCGCGGGTGAGGGGGACGGCGAGGTGCTCGCCGGGGGCGGCGTGGATGTCGAGGTCGGGGGCGAGGCGGAGTTGGAGGGGGGCGTCGGGAACGGTCTCGACGGTGACGTGGGCGACGGTGGTGCGCTCGGTGTGGACGGCCTCGGTGACGAGGGGGATCAGGAGTCCCACGGGGGGTCGTTCCTTTCGGTGGAGCGGAGGAGGTGGAGGAGGTTGAGGAGGGTGGCGACGGGGGCGTTGCCGAAGTCGACGAGGAGGCGGCCGTCGACGGCGCCGGGGAGGGTGGCGGCGGATCCCCACTGGATGCCGAAGGGGCGGCCGGGTTCGTGGAGTTCGGCGAGGAGGGCGGTGACCTCGGGCTCGGTGTACGTGCGGATGACGGGGTCGTGGGGGGTGAGGGGGGTGCGGTCGTGGTTCACGCGGCGGCGTCCAGTTCGAACCAGACGGATTTGCCGTTCTTGTGGGAGTCGGCGCCGAAGCGGTGGGTGAGGGAGCGGACGAGGTGGAGGCCCCGGCCGGACACCTCGTAGGGGTCGGCGGAGATACGCGGTTCGGGGAGGGCGGGGCTGTCGTCGCAGACGCAGACGCGGAGGGTACGGGGGAGGAGGACGACGATGACGAGGGGAGCCTGGCAGCCGGCGTGCCGCCAGGCGTTGAAGTAGAGCTCGTGGAGGGCGAGTTCGGCATCGTGGACGGCGTCCGGGTGCCGGCCGGAGGAGGTGAGGGCGGCGCGCAGCTCGTTGCGGGCGGCCGACCAGTCGGGCGGGTTGAAGGTGCGCATGGCAGGCCTCCGAGGGGAGAGGCGGGGAGGGGAGGAGTCGACGTGCGTCGCCGTGAGCCAGGCCGGACCGGACCCGGTTGCTCTGCGGTGCGTGAAGGCAGCAGGCGCCTACTGCCCTGGAAGCAGGCGTTACTGACGCTCCGTCGTGTGATCGGTGCAACACTGACAGGAGGGTTGCGAGTCATATTGTTGCAACCAAAACGGCAAGGTTGACCCTTGTGAGTGACGGGCCGCCGGTGGCGGCGGGTCGCGCCGATGCGGAACACTTCGGGGAGAGGGAAGGAACGCTGTGGGGCTCAGGGGAGAGATCAGCCAGCGGCAGCGCCGCTTCGGAGACGAGCTTCGCCGTCTGCGGTCGGCTGCGGGCTTGTCGGCTCCGGAGGCCGGCGCGCTGGTGGGAATGAAGAGCCCGGCGGTCAGCCACACAGAAGCGGGCCGGATCAGCCTCAACCAGGAGCGGTTGAACGTGTGGCTGGACGCCTACGGCTGCGAGGATCCGGCGTATCGCGCCGGGCTCGCGGACATGGGGCGGGGTTCGGGCAAGGGCTGGTGGAGCGCCTTCGCCAACAAGGTCCCGGACCTTGCTCTCGATCTCGCGGAGCTGGAGGACCGGTCCGTTCGGCTGGACAGTTACGACACGCTGTACATCGCCGGGCTGCTTCAACTTCCCGCGTATGCCGAGGCCATCTACGAGGATGCCTACAGGGCCGGCGCCAGTTGGGACATCTCGACAGCGGTCGACTTCCGCATGCAACGGCAGCGGATCCTGACCGATGGCAAGGATCGGCAGTTCCGGTTCGTCATCCACGAAGCAGCTCTACGCATGCGCTTCGCCGGGGATGCCGTGATGAGGGCGCAACTGCGCCACCTCCTCGACGTGGCGGAACTGCCCAACGTCACCATCCAGGTGCTGCCGTTCACCGCCCCGAAGCACGGACCGATCTCGGCTTCGTTCCTGGTCTGCGACCCGGGATGCTCCGACCTCTCCACGATCGTTCTCTCCGGCCCCAAACGGGCCGAACATCTCGGCGATCCGACGGACGTCGGCGACTATCGCCACGCGTTCCAGCGGTTGGCCGACAACGCCTTGCCTGCCGTCGACGGGCGGAGAGACTTGTGTGAACTCCCCTCGCGAGACTCCTGGGGCCTGGTCCAACATCTCCTCTACCTGCTGCAGACCTGAAAGGCGTCCGATGTTCCACCTGTCCTGGCAGAAGTCCTCCTTCAGCGGCGCAGACGGCGCTGACAACTGCCTCGAACTGGCCCGGGGTGCTGGCGGCCTGAGGCATGTTCGGGAGTCCGATGACCCGGGCACAACGCTGACGAGTGATGCCACTAGGCTCCGTGCGTTCCTCCTCGCGGCCAAGGCCGGCGAGTTCGACCACCTGGTCTGACACCAATGTCGGGGGTGTATGTGAACCGGATCGATTGGCAGAAATCCAGCTTCAGCGATGCTGATGGCGGAAGCACGTGCGTCGAGCTTGCCTACGGCAGCGGAGACGTTCGCCACCTCCGCGAATCAGATGACTCGGATGCCGTCATCGCTACCGACGTGGTGAGGCTCCGCGCCTTCCTCCTCGCGGCCAAGGCCGGCGAGTTCGACCACCTCATCTGAACCGCGCTTCTCCCCGCCTCGGAGGATCTCACTGATGAACGCCGACACCTGGCGTATCCGACTCATCGTCCGCACCACCCAGGTCGGCGTCATCGGCGGGGCCCTCTGGGGCGCCCTCGTCGCCCTCATCGCCTTCCGCTCCACCTCCGTACCCCTCGGTGCCATGGTCGGCCTCCTCGTCGGCACCTTCATCTCCATACCGACCGGCTCCCTCCTTTCCGCCCTCCCCAAGCGCCTCGCCTTCCACCACTTCTCCGCCCCCGCCCTCGGCGCCGTCCTCACCGGGACCGCCGGCTACCTCGTCCTCTCCCACGTCCTCGACGTGCCGCACGTCCTCTTCCGCGTCGGCGTCGCCTCCCTCTTCGTCCTCTCCACCGTCCTCGCGGCCACCGCCTTCCACTTCGCCGTCCGCACCCTCCGCCCTGGTGCACGCGGCAGTGAACAGCGCTTTCGTCGTGGTGGTGCGTACGAGCGACTGTTCCCGTGGCGCCACCGCTCACCGTTGGACGGCCTGTAATCGCTACTGCTTAGCTGGGGTGACGACAGTTCCAGGTCGGAGCGAGCGAGAGAGAGGTGCCCGGTGGAGACTCCCCGTCTGGAGGAGGTACGCCTGACCTCCTTCAAGAGCTTCACCGGCCAGTGCCTGCCTCTCCGCGACCTCACGGTACTGATCGGCCGCAACGGCAGCGGGAAGTCCAACGCGCTGGACGGGCTGGTGGTGCTGTCCCGTCTTGCTCTGGGCGAGCCGGTGCATGACGCCCTGGACGGGCCACGGAGCGGCGGTGAGGAACCGATCCGCGGTGGCGCCGAGGGGTGCGCGCCGCTCGGGGCGGAGAGTTTCGCGCTCGGTTGCCGCGTGCGATCCGGTGAGGCGGTCTTCGATCTCGATGTGGAGATCGCTGTGCACCCCGAGGTGCGGATCCTGAGCGAGCAGCTGACGGCTGTGGAGGGAGTGCGCTACGGCAGCCGCCGACTCGCCGCCGGCCGTTCGTTGCTGGCCAGTAGCCCTCCGGACCCGCGCCGCAGCGACCTGAAAGTCCGCTACTTCAACGGACTGCGAGGTGCTGATCCGGGGATCCCCTTCGCCGCCGACCGCTTGCTGACGAGTCAGGTCCCGGTGAGGCTGCCTGCGACGACGGAAGCGACCAAGCTGGTACACCGCGCTGCGCAGGATGTTCTTTCCGTCCTGCGGGAAGTGTTCCTACTGGATCCGGTTCCACACCTCATGCGGCAGTACGTCAACAGGCGTGACACGGAGCTCAGACGAAGTGCCAACAACCTCAGCGCAGTGGTGGAGAACCTGGCCGAGACCGATCTCCAAGCCTTCGGACGGCTCACGGAACTCGTGGCGGGTATGCCCGAGTATCCGGTGATGGGCATCAGTAGCGTCGACACACGGATCGGCGATGTCCAACTGGTGCTGCGCGAGTCCGGCTATCACGGCGAGGAGCACGATGTTCCGGCGCGACTCCTCAGTGACGGCATGCTGCGGTTCCTGGCGTTCGGCACCGCGCTGCTCAGCGCTCCCGTCTCCTGTGATGGCGAGGAGCCTGCGCAGGCCCAGCGGCATCTGGTGATCGAGGAGATCGAGAACGGCCTCTACCCCACGCAGGCCGCGCGCGTACTACGGCTGATGAAGGAGGAATCGGTGCGGCGAAGTGTCGATGTTCTCTTCACCACCCACAGCCCGGCACTCCTCAATTCCCTTGCCGCGCAGGATCACTCAGGTGTGGTCGTGTGCAGCCGTGACCAGGAGTCCGGGGAGAGCATTCTGACTCGCCTCACGGATCTGCCGGGCTACGTCGATCTGTTGGCGGCCGGAGACCTGGGCGATGCAATCACCAAGGGCCGACTGCCGGAAGCGATCCGTCCCCGGGACGGCATGACCAGCGTCGAGGACTTCCTGAGGAGCCTGTGAGCCCGTGAGCAACCAGCGCAGGTCAGGGCTCCAACTGCCTGTCGTCGACTTCCTCGACACCTCGATCCTTGTCGAGATCCTCGACGTGCCTCACATGAACGGCCATCGCGCCGAGGTCCTGGCGCAGATGGATGTCCGGCTGAAGGCCAGGGTGCGCTTCGTCCTGCCGACCGCGACGGTGATCGAGACCGGTAACCACGTCTTCCAGATCAAGGACGGGACGGCCCGTCGCGCCTGCGCCACCAGTTTCATGAGCATGCTGCGCAAGACAGCGTCCGGCGAGGCCCCTTGGAAGCTGCACGAGCGGACCTGGGACGGCGCCTTTCTCAGCCTGCTATGTGGGGGCGGGGCCACCGGCATGGATCTGGCGGATCATGCGGTTCGTCAACAGCTCGGCACCGGCGATCTGAGTATCGTCGCCGAGCGGGACCTGTTCGCATCCCGGGTGCAGGCCGACGTCCGTATCTGGACACTGGAAGCCACGATGGGCACGTGGGCCGGACTCGCCTGAGGTCGAACGTCACGGTCCTCGCTCTCTGCGCAGGAAGTCGGCCGATCCGATTTCCTGCGCAGCAGCCGCCGCCGATGTCCGCCGACCGGCGGATACGGAGGTTGCGGGGTGCTGGTCCTCAGCTCAACTGCCGAGCCTCAGGGCGTAGTAGACGTTCAGGGCGGACTCCGCACCCGAGCCGGTGGCGGTCATGATGCGCTGGCCCCGCGCGGACCGGAGGTCCCCGGCGGTGAGGACGCGGGGGTGCTGCCGTTCGGGCGGGCAGTAGCCGTCCTCGCCCCGTACCAGCGCTCCGGGCACGGCGGCCGGGCGGCAGCCGAGGTTCACGAAGACCGCGTCGGCGTCGAAGTCGCCCAACTCGCCCGCCGTGAAACGGCCGTCGACCGTCCGGCGGAGGTCGAGCGAAGCGACCTCCCGCAGGGTCACCCGGCTCTCCCCGCGGACCTCGTCGGCCTTGTAGGCGTCCGCCGGCGGGTGCGGCACCACCAGGCGGAGCGGGACGTCCGGGTGGGCGCGCAGCAGCGTGCCGAGGGGGCGGTCGGCACCGAGGACGAGGGTGGGGCGACCGGAGAGGGAGGCGGCGTCCGCCTCCCACACCGGAGGGATCGGGCCGGCGTCGGAGGTGATCCACTCCACCTCCTCCGGGAGCGCCGCCCGGACGCCGGTCGCGACCACCGCGTACCGCGCGCGGACCGAAGTGCCCGAGGCCAGGCGCACGGTGACCCCGCCGTCGTCCGCCTGCAGCTCCTCCGCCGCGTAGCCCGTGCGGACCTCGCACAGCTCGTGCACCCGCCGTACGTCCGCCGCGACGGCGTCCGCGAACGCCCCGCCGGTCGCGAAGCCGAGGACGTTCTCCACCGCCGGCACCCGGCGGAGCGTGTGCGCCGGCTTGTGCCGCTCGATCAGCACCGACCGCAGCCCCACGCTCGCCGCCATCACCGCCGCCGCGCAGCCCGCCGGGCCACCACCGACGATCACCAGGTCGTGCGTCACCGCCTCCGGCGTCACCGGCGCTCCTGTCAGCACTGTCCGACCAACTCCTCCGCCGTCACCGACCGTCGTGCTCCCACCCTTACAGGAACTGATGGACGATGCCCGCTGCCGCGTACCCGTTGACGATTCCGATGACCACGGCGATGCCGACCTTCCGGTCCGAGGCGTACGACATCGTGGTGCCGATGGCCAGGAACAGGGCCCCGGCCGCGAGGGAGCGCCAGTCGGTGAGCGGCTCCACCGTTCCTCTCAGGTGGAATCCGACGAACAGCAGGAAGGAGGCGAGGACGGTGACGAGCATCCACCTCTCGAATCCCGGCAGCGTGCGGTTGGTCCGCTGGTTCTCGCCCGACATCCGATGCGCCCTCCCCGGCACGGCTGTGTCCCGGGTGCCATTGCATCGTGTGCCGGGGCGTTTGTCGCGGGGGCTTCCGGCCGTTGCGGGGGAAGTTCGGCGTTCCCAGGACCGGGGCCGGTCCCGGGCCTCCCAGTCCGGGCGAGGGTCGCGAGCCCCGGGGCGTTGGTGGTGTGGGGAATCGCTTCGAGGCGGTGCAGCGGGAGTTCACCGAAGGCGAGGTCGACCAGGGCGTCGAGGGCGGCGGCGCCGTAACCGTGGCCCCGGCGCTCGGGAACGACGAGGAAGCGGACGCAGGCCAGGCCGTCCACCATGCCCTGGTTGGCCAGGACGGCGGAGCCGACCGGGGTGCCGTCCGGGAGCGCGACGAGGAAGCCGCCGTGGTCGGAGTCCTCGACGTCCTGCTCGATCCGTTCGCGGACGGCCGACAAGGGGCGCGGCCAGTGGCCGAGTTCGTGCGCCGCCACGGGGTCGGAGCGCCAGGAGTACAGCGACTCGGCGTCGTCCACGTCGAGCGGGACGAGGGCGATGGCGGGCGTGGTGGCCTCGGGCGCGCGGGTGCTGGTCATGGGCGGATGGCCGGGCGGGGCGACCACCGGAATACCGCGCCGCCCGCCGGGCGCCGAACGGCGCGGCCCGGCGGACGGCGGTGGGCCGGGTGGGTCAGCCCTGCTGCGGGCCCTGCGGCTGGGCCGGCTGGTACGGGGCGGCCTGCTGGTAGGGGGCGGCGGGCTGGTACGGCTGGGCCTGCTGCTGCGGGGAGGCCTGCTGGTAGGGCTGCTGGTACGGAGCGGCCGGCGGGTACGGAGCGGCCTGGTGCTGACGCGCGTTCGGGTTGTACTGCGGGGCGTTCGGTACCGGCAACGGCTGCGGGGCGGTCGCGTTGGAGCGCTCGGCCAGCGCCTTCACCGAATTGGCGATCAGCACCACCGGCAGGATGAAGGCCTGGAAGAAGATCCGGTACTCGCCGCCCTCGAAGACGAACCCGAGGTAGTACGCGTACCCGACGAAGGCTATGCCGGCGACGATGTTGAGGATGCGCCAGCCGAGCTTCACCCCGCCGAGGTTGATGGCGCCGAGGACCACCATGGCGATGCCGCTGACGGCCAGCAGCACGACGTACCAGGAGAAGAGGGGCTCGGCGTCGAAGTCGAAATTCAAGGGAGGTTCCTGTGGGTGAGTGAGGAAGAGCGGCTGATGGGGACGAGTGCGCACAGTACTGGAGTCCACCGACAGTCGTCCTCACGATTTCGCCACGGTGTCATCGCCGAATCCACCCGGCGAACCCGCCGTTCACCCCTTGAAAACCGCTCAGGAAGCGTCAGTGCGTTCGGATATGATGCGGCCGTCGCTGGTGGTTGGGGGGCGAAGCAGCGACCCGGGTGAGAGTCCCGGTGCGGCCTCCCACCTCGGCGAACCGCCTGCTGCCGGGTTCCGTCGGGTTCGCCCGCCTTCCTCCCATGAGGTCCCCTTGCGTACTCAGCACCGCAGATCCCTCGCCCTGGCCGCCGCGGCGACCCTGGTCTCGGGTGCCGCCCTCGCCGCCGCGCCCGCCGCTTCCGCACTTCCGCGCCCCGCCAAGGCCGACACGGTCCGCAGCGCCCAGGGACAGGGCGTCCCGGGCCCCGGCGTCCAGGAACAGCGCAGCCCCGTCACGGTCACCCTCGACGGCTTCCCCCGCGGCTTCACCGCGGGCGGCCTCGCGGCGGAGTTCACCGCCACGCTCCGCAACTCCGCCGACCACGCCGTCGACGTCACCACCGGGTTCACCGTCGCGAACGGCGACTCGGGGATCCGCGAGACCCAGCTCCGGCTGGAGTTCCAGCCGCCCGGCGGAGCGCAGTGGAAGCCCGCCACGCCCAACCCGGGGGCCGCCGTCGGGGCGACCTGGACGCTCGACGCCTTCAACTCCCGGCTGAGCCTGCCCGCCGGGGGCTCGGCGACGTACCGGCTGCGTCTCGCCGTCACCGCCGACGCTCCCGCCGGTCGGGCGACCGCCGCGCTGAACGCCGTCGTCTCCGACCCGACGCTGCCGCCGGAGAACCGGATCTCCAGCGCGAGCAGCCCGTTCTCCGAGTTCGTCACCACGGCGGCGGGCGGCAGCGCGACCCCCACGCCCACCCCCGCGCCCGGTGTGCCGTTCCTCGCCCTGGACGCGGTGCCGGTCTCCTTCACCGCGGGCGGCGAGGCGAAGCCGTTCCGCCTGTCGCTCACCAACCGCAGCGGCAAGGAGATCTCCTTCCTGCCCGAGCTGACCTTCCGGGGGCGGGCCCTGCCCACCGCCGAGGGGACCCGGCTGGAGTTCCAGACGGCCGAGGGCGAGTGGCTCCCGGCGGTCGACCAGGGCTCGTCCGCGGCGGGGCGGCTCACGCTCACCCTGCGCACGGGGGACAAGGACAGCGGCCTCGTCCGGCTGCGCGACGGCGAGTCCCGGACGGTCAACGTCCGGCTGGCGTTCGCGCAGGACGTGCCGGCCGGCGTGCTCTCGCTGGTGTTCACCGGTCTCAGCCTCCCCCAGGGCGGCGGGAGCGGCTCCGGGGCGACGGCCACCAGTTCGGCGGTCGACATCACGGTGGCCGGCGCCGCGCCGTCCACGCCGCAGGCCCAGCAGGCGGCGCCCAGCACGGTGGGCACCGCCCCGGTCGCCGAGCCGACCGCGC
>NZ_JBEXNT010000043.1:0-60728 GCF_040611255.1 Kitasatospora sp. NPDC002965
GTCGGGGTGCGGGGTGCGGTGCCGCGTGTTCCGTGGTTCTCGACGGTGACGGGGGAGCGGGTCACGGAGCCGGTGGACGCGGCCTACTGGTGGTCGAACCTGCGCGACCAGGTCCGCTTCGCCCCGGTGATCAAGGGTCTGGCCGACTCGGGGCACCAGCTCTTCGCGGAGGTGTCGGGGCACCCGGTGCTCACCGTGGCACTGGAGCAGTGCGCGCCCGACGCGGGGGTGTGGGGGACGCTGCGCCGGGGCGAGGACGGCCCGGCCGGGCAGATCCGCGCGCTCGGCGACGCCTGGACGCGGGGCGTCCGCGTCGACTGGTCCCCGTGGTTCTCCGGCCTGCGCCCGCTGCCCGACCTGCCGACCTACCCCTTCCAGCGCCGCCGCCACTGGCTGACGCCCGAGGAGCAGCGCCGCGACCAGGGCGGCGACCCGGAGTTCTGGAACGCCGTCGAGGGCGGCGCCGAGTCGCTCGCCGACGAACTCGGCCTCACCGCCGACGCCGTCGAACCGGTGCTCGACGGGCTGGCGTCCTGGCGGGCGCGCCGGAAGCTGGCGTCCACGATCGACGGCTGGCGGTACGCGGTCGGCTGGGTCCCGCTGGCCGTCCCCACCCCCACCCCCGCGCCCGCCTCCGGACCGGGGCGCCCCGAGGGCCGGTGGCTGCTTGTCAGGCCCGAGGGAGTCGACACCCCCGTGCCGGACGGCCTCCTCCCGGACGCCGACGTGCTGGTCCTGGACGCCGCCGCCGACCGGGCCGCGATGGCCGCCGCCCTGCCCTCCGGGCCGTACGACGGCGTGGTGTCGCTGCTGGCCCTCGACGAGCGGCCGGTGCCGGACCACCCCCTGGTCGCACGCGCCGTCGCCGGCTCGCTGACGCTGCTCCAGGCACTCGGCGACGCCGGGATCGACGCCCCCGCCTGGGTCCTCACCCGGGGCGCGGTCGGCGTCGGCGGCGCCCCGCCCAGCCTCGCCCAGGCCGAGGTCTGGGGCCTGGGCCGGATCGCCGGGCTCGAACTGCCCGGCCGCTGGGGCGGACTGGTCGACCTGCCCGAGACGCCGGACGCCCGCTCCGAGGAGATCCTCGCCGCCGTCCTCGCCGGCGCCCTGGGCGCGGAGGACCAGCTCGCGATCCGCGCCGACGGACTGTGGACCCGCCGGATCACCCCGGCGCCGGCCCGCCGGGGCGGGGAGGGCTGGCGGCCCCGGGGCACCGTCCTGGTCACCGGCGGCACCGGCGCGCTCGGCTCCCGGATCGCCCGATGGGCCGCCGCGAACGGCGCCGAACGGATCGTCCTGACCAGCCGGCGCGGCCCCGGGGCTCCCGGCGCCGCCCGGCTGGGCGACGAACTGGCCGCGCTCTGCCCCGAGGTCCGGATCGTCGCGTGCGACCTGGCCGACCGGGCCTCCGTCGAGGCGCTGCTGGCCGAGGCCGGCCCCGTCGACGCCGTCGTGCACGCGGCCGGGACCGGCGCGAACGTGCCGTTCGACGAGACCGACGTCGCCCTCGTCGAGCGCCTGCTCGCGGGGAAGGTCGCCGGCGCCGTCCACCTCGACGCCCTGGTCGGCGACGTGGACGCGTTCGTCACCTTCTCGTCCATGTCCGGCGTCTGGGGCAGTCAGGCGCACGCCGCCTACGCGGCCGCCAACGCCGCCCTGGACGCGCTCGCCGAGCAGCGGCGGGCCCGCGGCGCCAGGATGACCGCCGTCGCCTGGGGCTCGTGGGACGAGGCCGGGATGGCCTCGGCCGAGGTCGGGGCCCAGCTGCGCCGGCGCGGCATCGTCCAGATGGCGCCGGAACTCGCGATCGAGGCGCTGCGCTGCGCGGTCGCCCAGGACGACACCACGATCTGCGTGGCCGACGTCGACTGGCCGCGCTTCACCGAACTCTTCACCGCCGAGCGGCCCCGGCCGCTGATCGGCGACATCCCCGCCGTCCGGGACGCGCTGGCGCAGGCGGCGGAGCCCGCCGGGGACGGGTCAGGTCTCGCCGCCCGCCTGGCGGGCCTGCCCGTCGCCGAGCAGGAACGGATCGTCCTCGCCTGCGTCCGGTCCGGCGCCGCCGCCGTGCTCGGCCACCCCTCCGTCGACGACATCGCACCCCGCAGGCCGTTCCGCGAGCTGGGCTTCGACTCGCTGACCGCCGTCGACCTGCGCAACCGGCTGCGCGCCGAGACCGGTCTGCCGTTGTCGGCCACGGTCGTCTTCGACCACCCGAACGCCGCCGCGCTGGCCGCGCACCTGCTGGCCCGGGCCGGCGGCACCGCCGCCCCCGCACCCGCCGTCGCCGTCACCACGGCCGACCGGGGCGAGCCCCTGGCGATCACCGCGATGAGCTGCCGCTTCCCGGGCGGTGTCGGCTCGCCGGAGGACCTGTGGCGGCTGGTGACCGACGGCGTCGACGCGATGTCACCGTTCCCCACCGACCGCGGCTGGTACCTCGGGGACCTGGTCAACGCGGACTCGGCGGTGCGCGGCACCACCTACACCAGCGAGGGCGGGTTCCTCGACGACGTCGCCGGCTTCGACGCCCGCCTGTTCGGGATCACGCCGCGCGAGGCCGTCGCGATGGACCCGCAGCAGCGGCTGCTGCTGGAGTGCGTCTGGGAGGCCCTGGAACGCGGCGGTCTGGACCCGCTGGGCCTGCACGGCACCCGGACCGGCATGTTCGCCGGAACGAACGGCTCGGACTACCTGTGGTCGATGGGCGTCTTCCCCAGCGAGCTGGAGGGCCACCTCGGCACCGGCAACGCGGCCAGCGTCCTGTCCGGGCGGGTCTCGTACACGTTCGGCCTCGAAGGCCCCGCGATGACCGTCGACACCGGCTGCTCCTCGTCGCTGGTCGCGCTGCACCTGGCCGGGCAGGCGCTGCGGGCCGGTGAGTGCGACCTCGCGCTGGTGGGCGGCGTCACGGTCATGTCGACGCCCGGCCCGTTCGTCGAGTTCAGCCGGAAGGGCGGGCTGGCCGGCGACGGCCGCTGCAAGTCCTTCGCCGCCGCCGCGGACGGCACCGGCTGGGGCGAGGGCGTCGGCGTGCTGGTGGTCGAGCGGCTCTCGGACGCCCTGCGCCTGGGTCACCCGGTTCTCGCCGTGGTCCGGGGCAGCGCGGTCAACCAGGACGGTGCGTCCAACGGTCTGACCGCGCCGAGCGGCCCCTCCCAGCAGAAGGTCATCCTCCGGGCGCTGGCCGACGCGCGCCTCGAACCCGCCGACATCGACGCGGTCGAGGCGCACGGGACGGGCACCACGCTGGGCGACCCGATCGAGGCCAACGCGCTGCTGGCCACCTACGGAGCCGGCCGCACCGGCGACCCGCTCTGGCTCGGGTCGGTGAAGTCGAACATCGGCCACACCCAGGCGGCGGCCGGCATGGCCGGGCTGATGAAGACGGTGATGGCGATGCGGCACGGCGTGCTGCCGAGGACGCTGCACGTCGACGAGCCCTCCCCGCACATCGACTGGGCGCTGGGCGGCGTCGAGCTGCTCACCGAGGCCCGCCCCTGGCCGAGGACCGGCCGACCGCGCCGGGCCGGGGTGTCGGCGTTCGGCGTCAGCGGGACGAACTCGCACGTCATCCTCGAAGAAGCACCGGAGGCGTCCCGGCCCCGGCCCGTTGCCGGGACGCGGCCCGGGTCGCAGCCCGAGTCGCAGCCCGGGACGCAGGGGGAGCCCGAGCCGGGCCGGCCGGTACCGCTGCCGCTGTCCGGCGCCGACGACGGCGCGGTCCGCGCCCAGGCCCTGGCGCTGCGGGACGCCCTCACCGCCGGGGCCTCCCTGGCGGACGTCGGCGCGACGCTGGTGGGCCGGGCGGCGCTCCCGGTGCGGGCGGTGGCGTGGGACGCGGAGGGTCTGGAGGCGGTGGCCGCGGGTCTGGGGCAGATCGCGGGGTCGCCGTTGGGCAGCTCGGACGTGGTGTTCGTGTATCCGGGTCAGGGTGGTCAGTGGCTGGGTATGGCGGTGGGTCTGCTGGGGTCGCGAGCGTTCGCGGAGCGGTTGCGGGAGTGTGATGCGGCGCTGTTGCCGTTGACGGGGTTCTCGGTGGAGGCGGTGCTGCGGGGCGGGGACGACTGGTTGGCGCGGGTGGAGGTGGTGCAGCCGGTGCTGTGGGCGGTGGGTGTCGCCCTCACCGCGTGGTGGGAGTCGTTCGGCGTGGTGCCTGCCGCGGTGGTGGGTCATTCGCAGGGTGAGGTGGTTGCCGCGGTGGTGGCGGGGGCGCTGACGGTGGAGGACGGGGCGCGGGTGGTCGCGGCGCGTTCCGGGGCGCTGGTCGGACTGGACGGGCACGGCGGCATGGCCTCCGTCGGCGCCACGCCCGACGACGTCGCGGACTGGCTGGCGGGCCCGGAGTGGGCCGGCCTGGTGGTGGCCGCCGTGAACTCCCCGTCGCAGGTGGTGGTGGCGGGCGAGCGGCCGCTCGTCGAGGCGTTCGTGCCCTGGTGCGAGAGCCGCGCAGTCCGGGCCCGGCTGGTCGGCGTCGGGTACGCGTCGCACTCGCCGCAGGTGGAGCCCGCGCGTGAGGCCGTGTCGGCCGCACTGGGCGAGGTGCGCGGCGCGGCGCCGCGCATCCCGTGGTACTCGACGGTGACGGGGGAGCAGGTCACCGAACCGGTGGACGCCGCCTACTGGTGGTCGAACCTGCGGGAACAGGTCCGCTTCGCGCCGGTCGTGGAGAAGCTGGCGGCGAACGGCTTCCGGCTGTTCGCCGAGGTCTCCGGGCACCCGGTGCTCACCATGGCCCTGGAGCAGTGCGCCCCCGACGCCGGGATCTGGGGGACGCTCCGCCGGGGCGAGGACGGCCCGGCCGGGCAGATCCGCGCACTCGGCGAGGCGTGGGTCCGCGGGATCGAGGTCGACTGGCGGGCCTGGCCCACCGACGGCCGCCGCCTGCCCGACCTGCCCACCTACCCCTTCCAGCACCGCCGCTACTGGCTCTCGCCGGACCACGCGGGCGAGCCCCTCACCCGGGACACGGGCCTGCGCCACACCGTCGGCTGGGCCCCCGTGACGCCCGGCGCCGGTGCCCGGCTCACCGGCCGCTGGCTCGTCGTCGCACCCGCCGTACCCCACCCGCTCGTGGCGGCCGTCACGGCGCACCTGGCCTCGGCCGGTGCGGACGTGGTGACCGCCGGCGCGGGCGACGACGTCCCGCCCGGCGGGACCGCGGGCGTCGTGTCCCTGCTGGCGCTCGACGAGCGCCCGCATCCCGACCACCCGGCCGTACCGCGCGGCCTCGCGGACACCGTCTCCCTGGTGCAGATGCTGGACGGCGTGGACGCCCCGCTGTGGATCGTCACCAGCGGCGCCGTCGCCGTCGGCGGCGAACCGGTGCGCAGCCTCGCGCAGGCCCAGGTCTGGGGCCTCGGCCGGGTCGCCGCACTCGAACACCCCGGCCGGTGGGGCGGCCTGGTCGACCTGCCCGAGGCCGGCGCCGACGGGCTCGCCGCGACGGGCCCCGCCGCCGACGGGCTCGCCGCGGTCCTCGCCACGACGGGCGGCGAGGACCAGATCGCGCTCCGCGACGGGCAGCCCCGGGGCCGCCGCCTGCGGCCCGCCCCGGCGACGGCCGAAGCCGGCTGGCGTCCGCGCGGAACCGTCCTGATCACCGGCGGCACCGGCGCACTGGGCGGGCACACCGCCCGCTGGGCCGTCCGCAACGGCGCGACCGGCGTGGTCCTGGCCGGGCTCCGGGGCCCGGACGCCCCCGGAGCCGAAGCCCTCCGCGCGGAACTCGCCGGGACCGGCGCGCAGGTGACCGTCGTCGCCTGCGACCTCACCGTCCGGGAGCAGGTGGACTCGCTCGTCGCCGGCCTCCCCGCCGACCTCAGCGCCGTCGTGCACGCGGCGGGCGTCGCCCAGGACACCCCCGTCGCCGACCTGACAGCGGCCGAGACCGCGGCCGTGACGGGCGCCCGCGTCACCGGGGCGCTCCTCCTGGACGAGCTCCTGGCCGGCACCGAGCTGGACGCGTTCGTCGTCTTCACGTCCGTGGCCGGCGTCTGGGGCACTGCCCGGCACCCCGCCTACGCGGCCGCCGACGCCTTCCTCGACGCGTTCGCCGACCGGCGCCGCGCCCAGGGCCGGCCGGCCACGGCCGTCGCCTGGTCACCGTGGGCGGGCGGCGGGATCGCCGCCACGGCGGCGGCGGACGGCTCGCTGCTCCGGCTCGGCATCCGGCCGCTGGACCCCGGCCGGGCGGTGGCCGAACTGGCCGCCGCACCGGCGTCGCTGGTCGTCGCGGACGTCGACTGGGCCCGGTTCCTGCCGGCGTTCGGCCTGGCCCGGACCGGCCGCCTCCTGAGCGAGCTGGAGGCCGCCGCCGACCGCGGCCCGGACCGGCCCGAGGACACCGACGCCGCCGCCGCGCTCCGCGACCGCCTGGCCGCCCTGCCGCCCGAGGACGCCGAGCGCGAACTGGTCGACCTGCTGTGGGGACACATCGCGGCCGTCATCGGCATTTCCCGCGCCGACAGGATTCCGCCGGACCGTGCTTTCCGGGAAATCGGATTCGACTCGGTCACGGCCGTCGAGCTGCGCAACCGGGTGAATGCGTCGACCGGGTTGCGGTGCCCGGCGACACTGGTCTTCGACCATCCCACGCCCGCCGCACTCGCGACGTATCTGCGAATTCACATGGTTCCGGACAATTCCCGTTCGGTCCTCGACGAACTCGACGGCATAGAGCAGCGGCTCACCGGATCCACCCCGGACACGATCACCGGGACCAAGCTGCGGATCAAACTCCGTTCGCTGCTGTCCCTGCTGGACGCGGGGGGTTCCGAGGCGTCCGCGGCGGCGTCCGGGACGCCCTCCGGGGATTCCGACGACGACCTGCTGAAGTTCATCGACTCGCAGCTCGGACGGGCCTGAGCGGGCAGGCCCCTAGGGGAGCGCTAGGGGTTCCGGGTGGCAATCCGGAGCTCCTAGCCTCAGCGTCGGGCTGCTTTTCGAGGCCTTCGATTTCGGACGTCGCTCGATTCGACGTGCGTTCGGTCATCCGCAGAGGTGAAGCTGAATGGCAACTGAGGAAACCCTTCGCGATTACCTCAAGTTGGTGAGCGCGGACCTGGCCCAGACCCGCCGGCGCCTCACCGAGCTGGAATCCGCGGAACAGGAGCCGATCGCCGTCGTGGCGATGGGGTGCCGGTACCCCGGCGGGGTGTCCTCCCCCGAGGACCTCTGGGCCTTGGTGGACGAGGGCCGGGACGCCGTCTCCGGGTTTCCCACGGACCGGGGCTGGGAGGGCTGGTTCGCCCCGGCCGCGGCGGCCGAGGACGACGTCCGCACCGGCGGTTTCCTCCACGACGCCGGTGACTTCGACCCCGCGTTCTTCGGGATCAGCCCGCGCGAGGCGCTGGCGATGGACCCGCAGCAGCGGGTCCTGCTCGAAGTGGCGTGGGAGACCTTCGAGAACGCCCGGATCGACCCGGCGACGCTGCGCGGCACCCAGGCCGGCGTCTTCGTCGGCGGCAGCTACCTGGGGTACAGCTCGTACGTCGAGGACCTTCCCGACGGCGTCCTCGGCCACCTGCTCACCGGCACCGCCCCGGCCGTCCTCTCCGGCCGGCTGGCCTACACGTTCGGCCTGGAGGGCCCGGCCGTCACCGTCGACACCGCCTGCTCCTCCTCGCTGGTCGCCCTGCACCTGGCCTGTCGCGCCCTGCGCAGCCGGGAGTGCTCGATCGCACTCACCGGCGGCGTGGCGGTCATGTCGACCCCGGACTCCTTCGGCCAGTTCGCCAAGCAGGGCGGTCTCGCCGCCGACGGCCGGTGCAAGTCCTTCGCCGAGGGCGCGGACGGCACCGGCTGGGGCGAGGGCGTCGGCATGCTGCTGGTCGAGCGCCTCTCGGACGCGCAGCGCCTGGGGCACCCCGTCCTCGCGGTGATCCGGGGCAGCGCGGTCAACCAGGACGGCGCGTCCAACGGCCTGACCGCGCCGAACGGCGGCGCCCAGCAGCGCGCCATCCTCCAGGCCCTGGTGTCGGCCGGTCTCTCCCCGGCCGACGTCGACGCGGTGGAGGCGCACGGCACGGGGACCCGGCTGGGCGACCCGATCGAGGCCCAGGCGCTGCTGGCGACGTACGGCCAGGACCGGGCCGGCGGCGAGCCGCTCCGCCTGGGGTCGCTGAAGTCGAACATCGGGCACACGCAGGCGGCGGCCGGTGTCGCCGGGATCATCAAGATGGTGCAGTCGATGCGGCACGGGGTCCTTCCCCGGACGCTGCACGTGGACGCGCCGTCGTCCCAGGTGGATTGGTCGGCCGGGTCGGTGGAGCTGCTGACGGAGGCACGGCCCTGGCCGGCGGGCGAGCGGCCCCGCCGTGCCGGTGTGTCGTCCTTCGGGATCAGCGGGACCAACGCGCACGTGATCGTGGAGGAGGCGCCCGCGCCGGTGCCGGCGGCCGAGCCGGAAGGGTCGGGCGAGCCGGTGGCGGCGACCCCGCTGCCGGTGGTGCCGCTGGTGGTGACCGCACGCTCCGCCGATTCGCTGGAGGCCCAGGTCCGGCGGGTGCGGGCGCTGGCCGCGGATCCGCTGGACATCGGGGTGGCCCTGACCTCGCGGCCGGTGCAGGAGCAGCGGGCCGTGCTGCTGGGCGACGCGGTGGTGCGGGGCACGGCGGTCGAGGGCCGGCTGGCGGTGGTGTTCACCGGCCAGGGGTCGCAGCGGGTCGGGATGGGCCGCGGGTTGTACGACACTTTCCCGGTGTTCGCGACCGCCTATGACGAGGCGTGCGAGGCGCTGGGGCTGAGGCTGCACGGGCTGGACGCGGAGTCGCTGGACCGGACGGGTTCGGCGCAGCCGGCGATCTTCGCGGTGGAGGTGGCGCTGCTCGCGCTCGTGCGCTCGTGGGGGGTGACCCCGGACGTGGTCGCCGGTCACTCGGTCGGTGAGATCACGGCCGCGTACGCCGCCGGGGTCCTCACCCTGGCGGACGCGGCGAAGTTGGTGGCGGCGCGGGGCCGGTTGATGCAGGCGCTGCCCTCGGGTGGGGCGATGCTGGCGGTCGGGGCGTCGGAGGGGGAGGTGTGCGGGGCGTTCCCGGACATCGACCTGGCGGCGGTCAACGGGCCGGCCGCGGTGGTCGTGTCGGGTGCCGAGGACGAGATCGTGCGGATCGCCGGACTCGCTGCCGAGCGGGGCTGGAAGACGTCGCGGCTGCGGACCAGTCACGCGTTCCACTCCCGGCTGATGGAGCCGATGCTGGCGGAGTTCCGGGCCGTGGTGAGCGGTCTGGCCTTCCACGATCCGGTGCTTCCCGCCGTCTCGACGGTGACGGGCGAGGCCGTGACGCCCGGTCAGTGGTCGGACCCGGAGTACTGGGTCGACCAGGTCCGCCGCCCGGTCCGCTTCGCCGACGCCGTCACCGCCCTCGACGCGGACCGGGTCCTCGAACTCGGCCCCGACGGCGTCCTGACCGCGCTGATCGCCCGCGAGAGCGGCCCCGACACGGTCGCCGTCGCCGCCCTGCGCCGCGACCGCGACGAGGCCACCACGCTGCTCACCGCCGTCGCCGAGCTGTTCGTCCACGGGCAGCCCGTCACCTGGCGGGTCCTCTTCGACGGCACCGGCGCCCGCCCGACCGACCTGCCCACCTACCCCTTCTCCCACCAGCGGTACTGGCTCCGTCCGACCCCCCGCGAGGCCGTCGCACCGACGGACGCGGACGCCGGCTTCTGGGCCGCGATCGACTCCGCCGACCTCAGCGTCGTCGCCAACGAGCTGCGCATCGACGCCGAGGCCCACCGGGAGACACTCGGAGCGCTCGTCCCGGCGCTCTCCTCCTGGCGCCGCCGCAAGCAGCAGCGGGACGTGGCCGACGGCTGGTGCTACCGGGAGACCTGGACGGCGCTGCCCGACCCGACCTCCCGGCCCCTCACCGGCACCTGGGTCCTGGTCGCGCCCGCCGCCACCGATGCCGCCGCCACCGATGCCGCCGACGGCGTCGACGAGGTCCTCACCCGGGCCGGCGCCGCCGTCGTGACCGTCCCCGCCGCCGACCGGGCCACGCTCGCGGCCCGGCTGCGCGAGCTCGACGGCGTCACCGGCGTCGTCTCGCTCCTCGCGCTGGGCGACGCCTCGGAGGCGGCCGACGAGGACGGCGTCCCCGCGGCGCTGTCCGGCACGCTCGCCCTCGCCCAGGCCGTCGAGGACGCCGCCGTCACCGCCCCCCTGTGGATCCTCACCCGCGGCGCGGTCACCACCGGGCCCGACGACCGCGTCACCGGTGTCGCCCGGGTCGAGACCTGGGCGCTCGGCCGGGTGGTCGGCCTGGAGTACCCGGACCGCTGGGGCGGCCTGCTGGACCTCCCCGACACCCTCGACCCGCGCGCCGCCGACCGGCTCGTCACGGTCCTCGCCGGCGGTCTCGACGCCGAGGACCAGATCGCGATCCGCCCGGCCGGCCTGTTCGTCCGCCGCCTCGCGCACGCCGCGGCCGGGTCCGACGAGGGCTGGCAGCCGCGTGGCACCGTCCTCGTCACCGGCGGCACCGGCGCGCTCGGCGGTCAGGTGGCCCGCTGGGCCGCCGCCCAGGGCGCCGCCCACCTCGTCCTCGCCGGCCGGCGCGGGCCTGACGCGCCCGGTGCCCACGAGCTGGCCGACGAGATCCGTGCCACCGGCGCGCGCGTCACCCTCGTCGCCACCGACCTGGCCGACCGCGCCGCGGTCGCCGCCCTCCTCGACCTCGCCGGCGCCGACCCGCAGGCCCCGCTCACCGCGGTCGTCCACGCCGCGGGCATCGCGCACGGCGCGCCCCTGGCCGACCTCGACGCGGCCGCGCTCGCCCCGGTGCTCGCCGGGAAGACCGCCGGCGCCCTGCACCTCGACGAACTCCTCGGCGACACGGAGCTCGACGCGTTCGTCCTGTTCTCCTCGATCGCCGCCACCTGGGGCAGCGGCTGGGGCGGCGCCTACGCGGCCGCCAACGCCGGCCTCGACGCCCTGGCGCTGCGCCGCCGGGCCCGCGGCCTGGCCGCCACCTCGCTCGCCTGGGGCCCGTGGGCCGAGGCGGGCATGGCCACCGAGGGCGACACCGGCGCCGCGCTGAGCCGGCGCGGACTGGCCCCGATGGCCCCCGACCTGGCGATCGACGTCCTGCGGCGGGCCGCCGCAGGAGTCGCGCCGCTGCTCACCGTCGCCGACGTCGACTGGGCGTCCTTCGCCGAGACGTTCGCCGCCGCCCGCCGCCGACCCCTGCTGGAGGACCTGCCGGAGGTCGCCGGCCTGGCCGGCGACGCGCCGGTGGCCGAGACCGGCTGGCGCTCCCGGCTGGCCGACCTGCCCCCGGCGCAGCGCGAGGCCGCCCTGGTGGACCTGGTCCGGGGCCACGCCGCGCACGTCCTGGGCTACCCGTCCGCCGACGCGATCGCGGTCAAGCGCCCGTTCCGCGAGCTGGGCTTCGACTCGCTCACCGCGGTCGAGCTCCGCAACGCGCTGGCCGCCGAGACCGGGCTGCGCCTCTCCCCGACCCTCGCGTTCGACTACCCGACGCCGCTGGCGCTCGCCCGGTACCTCCGCGAGGAGGTCTCCGGCGTCGAGGCCGCGCCGGCGGTCGCCGCGCCGGTGGCCGTACCCGCCGACGACGACCCGATCGTGCTCACCGCGATGGCCTGCCGCTTCCCCGGCGGCGTCGGCACGCCCGACGAGCTGTGGGACCTGGTCGCGGCGGAGACCGACGCGATCGGCCCGTTCCCGGCCGACCGCGGCTGGGACCTCGACGGCCTCTACGACCCCGACGCCGACCGGGCCGACCGGTCGGGCACCTCCTACACCGTCAACGGCGGCTTCGTCCGCGACGCCGACCGCTTCGACCCGGGCCTGTTCGGCATCAGCCCGCGCGAGGCCCTCGCGATGGACCCCCAGCAGCGGCTGCTGCTGGAGACCGCGTGGGAGACGTTCGAACGGGCCGGCCTCGACCCGCTCGCGCTCCGCGGCCGACAGGTCGGCGTCTTCGTCGGCACCACCCACCAGGGCTACGTCTCCCTGCTGGAGGAGAGCGCCGAGGACCTGAGCGGGTACCTCGGCACCGGCAGCGCGGGCAGCGTCGCCTCCGGGCGGATCGCCTACACCTTCGGCCTCGAAGGGCCGGCCGTCTCCGTCGACACCGCCTGCTCGTCCTCGCTGGTCGCCCTGCACCTCGCCGCGCAGGCACTCCGCCAGGGCGAGTGCGGCATGGCACTGGTCGGCGGCGTCACGATCATGGCCACCCCCGGCACGTTCACCGAGTTCTCCCGCCAGCGCGGGCTGGCCACCGACGGCCGGTGCAAGTCCTTCGCCGCCGCCGCCGACGGCACCGGCTGGGCCGAGGGCGTCGGCATGCTGCTCGTCGAGCGGCTGTCCTCGGCGCGGGCCGCCGGGCGCGCGGTGCTGGCCGTCGTGCGCGGCAGTGCGGTCAACCAGGACGGCGCCTCGAACGGCCTCACCGCCCCCAACGGCCCGTCCCAGCAGCGCGTCATCCGCCAGGCGCTGGCGAACGCCGGCCTGACGCCGCAGGACGTCGACGCCGTCGAGGCGCACGGCACCGGGACGACACTCGGCGACCCGATCGAGGCCCAGGCGCTGCTGGCCACCTACGGCCAGGAGCGGGACGGCGAGCCGCTCTGGCTCGGCTCGGTGAAGTCCAACATCGGCCACACCCAGTCCGCCGCCGGCGCGGCCGGCATCATCAAGATGGTCCTCGCCATGCGGCACGGGCGGCTGCCCAGGACGCTGCACGTCGACGCGCCGACCCCGCAGGCCGACTGGAGCTCCGGCGCCGTCGCGCTGCTGACCGAGGCCCGGCCCTGGGCCGCCGGGCCGAAGCCCCGCCGGGCGGGCGTGTCCGCGTTCGGCGTCAGCGGCACCAACGCCCACGTCATCCTGGAGGAGCCGCCCGCCGTCGTCGAGCAGGACGAACGCCCGCGCGGCCGCAGCACGCTGCCGGTGCTGCCGGTCGTCGTCTCCGCGGCCACCGAGGCCGGCCTCGACGCGCAGACCGAACGCCTCCACGACTGGCTCGACTCCCGCCCGGACACCGACCTCCTCGACCTCGCCCGGACCACCGCGGGCCGGGCCGCACTTACCCACCGGGCCGCCTACCTGGCGCCCAACCGGGCCCAGCTGCTCCGCGCGCTCAAGCGGCGGGAGACCGCGGCCCGGGGTGAGGCGGGTGACGGCAGGCTCGCCCTGCTCTTCACCGGCCAGGGCGCGCAGCGCCTCGCCATGGGCGAACAGCTCTACGCGGCCTTCCCGGTCTTCGCGACCGCGTTCGACGAGGTCTGCGCGCACCTCGACCCGCTGCTCGACGAGCCGCTGCGGCTGGTCGTCTTCGCCGACCCGGACGCGCTCGACCGGACCGCGTACGCGCAGCCCGCCCTGTTCGCGGTCGAGACGGCGCTGCTGGCCCTGCTCCGGCACTGGGGCGTGACGCCCGACGTCGTCGCCGGTCACTCGATCGGCGAGATCACGGCCGCCCACGCCGCGGGTGTCCTCTCCCTGCCCGACGCGGCGGTGCTGGTCGCGGCCCGGGGCCGGCTCATGCAGGCGCTGCCCCCGGGTGGCGCGATGCTCGCGGTCGGCGCGTCCGAGGCCGAGGTGCGCGCGGCGTTCCCGGACGTCGACGTCGCCGCGGTGAACGGGCCGGACGCGGTCGTGCTCTCCGGGGCCGCCGAGGACATCGCCCGGATCACCGGTCCGGCCGCGGAACGCGGCTGGAAGACCGGCCGCCTGCGGACGAGCCACGCCTTCCACTCCCGGCTCATGGAGCCGATGCTGGACGCGTTCCGCGCGGTCGTCCGCGGGCTCGATCTCGCCGCGCCGCAGCTCGCCGCGGTCTCCACCGTCGAACCCGGGGAACCGCTGCGCTGGACCGACCCCGAGTACTGGGTCGACCAGGTCCGCCGCCCGGTCCGCTTCGCCGACGCCGTCACCGCGCTGACCGCGCAGGGCGTCACCCGCTTCCTGGAGGTCGGCCCGGACGGCGTGCTGACCGCCCTGGTCGGCGCCAACGCGCCGGACGCGCTCGCCGTCCCGACACTGCGCCGCGACCGGGACGAGGTCACCACCCTGCTGACCGGCGTCGCGACGGTGTTCACCCGGGGCGCCGAGGTCGACTGGACGGGCGTCCTCGACGGAGCCGGCGCCCCGCTGTCCGACCTGCCGACCTACGCCTTCCAGCGGCAGCGCTACTGGCCGCAGGCCGCCACCGGCGCGGGCACCGACCCGGCGAGCCTCGGACTGGGCCCGGCCGATCACCCGCTCCTCGGGGCGGCGGTGCCGCTGGCCGGCGGCGAGGGCACCGTCCTCACCGGCCGCCTCTCGCTGCGCGCACAGCCCTGGCTGGCCGACCACGCGATCCTGGGCACCGTCCTGGTGCCGGGCACGGCGCTGCTCGAACTCGCCCTCGCCGCGGGCGCCGTGGTCGGCGCCCCCGCCGTCGACGAGCTGGTGCTCCGGCAGCCGCTCCGGCTCGGCGCCGCGGACAGCGTCGCCGTGCAGGTCAGCGTCGGCGCCGAGGACGGGACCGGCCGTCGCCCGGTCACCGTCCACTCCCACCCGGGCGAGCCCGCCGCCGGGACCGAGGACGCCTGGACCGTCCACGCCACCGGCTTCGTCGGCGCGGCCCGGACGGCCGGCGAGGCGTTCGGCTGGCCGCCGGCCGGGGCGACCCGCCTGCCCACCGAGGACCTCTACGACCGGCTGGCCGTCGCCGGCTACACGTACGGGCCGGCCTTCCGGGGCCTGCGCGAGGTCTGGCGACAGGGCGACGACCTCTTCGTCGAGGCGGAACTGACCGGCGAACCCGACGGGTTCGGCGTGCACCCCGCGCTGCTCGACGCCGTCCTGCACGGCCTGAGCACCGGTGAGGACACCGAGGCCGCCGCCGACGGCGAAACCCGCCTGCCGTTCGCGTTCACCGGCGTCACCGTGCACGCCGACGGTGCCGGACTGCTGCGCGCCCGGCTCCGGCCGTCCGGCGAGAGCGTCCGGGTCGACGCGGTCGACGCCGCCGGCGCTCCCGTGGCCACCGTCGAGGGTCTCGTCTTCCGCCCGGTCGGCGCGGACGGGACCACGGCCGGTCGCACCGAGGCGGCCCGCTCGCTGTTCACCGTCGAGTGGACCGCGCAGGACCCGGCCGCCCCGGCCACGCTCCCGACCGGCTCCCCGACCGGCTCCCCGGCCGACCGCCCGGTCGTGATCGCGCTCGGCGAGCCGCTGCCGGCCCCCGCGCCGGTGCTCGCCGTGGACGCGACGGCGCCCGGCGCCGCCCGCGACCGGGCCGCCGACCTGCTGACCCTGCTGCAGGACTGGCTGGCCGACCCCGCCTGGTCGGACTCCCGGCTGGTGGTGCGCACCTTCGGCGCCGTCGGCGAGGAGATCACCGACCCCGACGGCGCCGCCCTGTGGGGCCTGGTGCGGTCGGCCCAGGCCGAACACCCGGACCGCATCCACCTGCTGGACGCGGCCGAGACCGCGTTCCACCCGCTGCCGCAGGCACTGGTCCGCGACGGCGCGGTCAAGGTGCCGCGCCTGGCCCGGCTGCACGCCGAGGGCCGCGCGGAGTTCGGTGACGGCGTCGTGGTGGTCACCGGCGCCACCGGCACACTCGGCGGCCTCGTCGCCCGCCACCTGGTGCGGGCCCACGGCGTCGGCCGGCTGCTCCTGCTCACCCGCTCCGGCGGGGGCATCGAGATCGAGGGCGCGGAGGTGCGCTCGCTCGCCTGCGACCTGTCCGACCCCGACGCGGTCGCCGCGGCGCTCCGGGACGAGCCGGTCACCGCCGTCGTCCACGCCGCCGGCGCCATCGACGACGGCCTGCTCACCGACCTCACCCCGGAGCGGCTGGACGCCGTCTTCCGGGCGAAGGTCGACGCCGCCCGCAACCTCGCCGCCGCGACGAAGGACAGGACGCTCGGCGCCTTCGTCCTCTACTCCTCCGCGGCCGGCCTGTTCGGCAACGCCGGCCAGGCCAACTACGCCGCCGCCAACGCCTTCCTGGACGCGTACGCGACCGAACTGCGCGCACAGGGAGTCCCCGCGACCTCCCTCGCCTGGGGCCTGTGGGACGCCGGCCTCGGGGCCGCGCTCTCCGAGGCGGACCTGCGCAGGCTGGCCCGGGGCGGCTTCGGCGCGCTGGACGCCGAAGCCGGCCTCGCGCTCTTCGACGCAGCCCTCGCCGCAGGCCGCCCGGTCGCCGTCCCGCTCCGGCTCGACCTGGCCGTGCTCCGCGGCGCCGAGGGCCTGCCCCCGCTGCTGCACGGCCTGGTCCCGAACGCCGGGCGCCGGCGCGCCGCCACGGCCAGGACCGCGACCGGCGGCGGCACCCTGGCCCGCCACCTCGCCGGCCTGGCGGACGCCGAACGGGTCCAGGCCGCCCTGGCCACCGTCCGCACCCAGGCCGCCGCCGTCCTCGGCTACCCCGGCCCCGACGCCGTCCCCGTCGCCCGGGCCTTCCGCGAGCTGGGCTTCGACTCGCTCACCGCCGTCGAGCTGCGCAACGCGCTCACCGCCGAGACCGGGCTGCGGCTCCCCGCGACCCTGATCTTCGACTACCCGAACGCCACCGCCCTCGCCGAGTTCCTCACCACCGAACTGTCCGGCGCGGCCCCGGCCCCGGCCACGGCCCCCGCCCCGACCGCCACCACCCCGGCCGACGACGACCCCGTCGTGATCGTCGGGATGGCCTGCCGCTACCCGGGCGGGATCACCACTCCGGACGAGCTGTGGAAGCTGGTGGACGAGGGCCGGGACGGCATCGGCCTGTTCCCGACCGACCGCGGCTGGGACGTCGAGGGGCTCTACCACCCCGACCCGGACCACCCCGGCACCTCCTACGCCCGCGAAGGCGGATTCCTCTACGAGGCCGCGCACTTCGACCCGGGCCTGTTCGGGATCAGCCCCCGCGAGGGCATGGCGATGGACCCGCAGCAGCGCCTGCTGCTCGAATCCTCCTGGGAGACCCTGGAGCACGCCGGCGTCGACCCGCTGCGCCTGCGCGGCTCGCGCACCGGTGTCTTCGTCGGGCTGATGTACCACGACTACCTCGGCCGGCTGACCGCCGTACCCGAGGAGGTCGAGGGCTTCCTCGGCACCGGCAACTCCGGCAGCGTCGCCTCCGGCCGGATCTCCTACACGCTCGGCCTGGAGGGCCCGGCGGTCACGGTCGACACCGCGTGCTCCTCCTCGCTGGTCGCCCTGCACCTCGCCGCGCAGGCGCTGCGCTCCGGCGAGTGCGACCTCGCGCTGGCCGGCGGCGTGACCGTGATGGCCACCCCGGACACCTTCGTCGGGTTCTCGCGGCAGCGGGGGCTGGCGGCCGACGGCCGGTGCAAGTCCTTCGCGGCGGGTGCGGACGGCACCGGCTGGGGCGAGGGCGTCGGCATGGTGCTCGTCGAGCGGCTCTCCGACGCCCGGCGCCTCGGCCACCGTGTGCTCGCGGTCGTCCGGGGCACCGCCGTGAACCAGGACGGTGCCTCGAACGGCCTCACCGCCCCCAACGGCCCGTCCCAGCAGCGCGTCATCCGCCAGGCGCTGGCGAACGCCGGTCTGACGCCGCGGGACGTCGACGCCGTCGAGGCGCACGGCACCGGCACGACACTCGGCGACCCCATCGAGGCCCAGGCGCTGCTGGCGACGTACGGGCGGGACCGGGACGGTGGCGAGCCGCTCTGGCTCGGGTCGATCAAGTCGAACCTCGGGCACACCCAGGCGGCGGCCGGGGCGGCCGGCATCATCAAGATGGTCCAGGCGATGCGGCACGGCGTGCTGCCCCGCACGCTGCACGTCGACGCGCCCACCCCCCAGGTGGACTGGGCGTCCGGGGACGTGGAACTGCTCACCGAGGCCCGCCCCTGGCCGCGCGCCGCGCACCCCCGCCGGGCCGGGGTCTCCTCCTTCGGCATCAGCGGCACCAACGCCCACGTCATCCTGGAGGAACCCCCCGCCCAGGAGGTCGCGCCGCGCCCGACCGTGACCCGCACGGTGCCGCTGGTGGTGTCGGCCAACGACCCGGCGGCGCTGGCCGAACTGGTCGAGCGGACACCGGCCCTGCTCCGCGACCGCCCGGACCTCCGGCCCGGGGACCTCGGGCACGCGCTGACCGGCCGCGCCGTGCTGCCGCACCGCGCGGTGCTGCTGAGCCCCGGCACCGGGGAACCGGTGGCGATCGGCCGCGCCGCCGAGGGCCGGCTGGCGGTGGTGTTCACCGGCCAGGGGTCCCAGTGGGTCGGCATGGGCCGGGAGTTGTCCGAGGCGTTCCCGGTGTTCGCGACGGCCCTCGACGAGGTGTGTGCGGCGCTGGACCTTCCGCTGCGGGAGGTCCTGGGCGACCGGGAACGGTTGGACCGGACCGAGTGGGCGCAGCCGGCGATCTTCGCGGTGGAGGTGGCGCTGCTCGCCCTCGTGCGCTCCTGGGGTGTCACGCCGGATGTCGTGGCCGGTCACTCGGTCGGCGAGATCACGGCCGCGTACGCCGCCGGGGTCCTCACCTTGGCGGATGCGGCGAAGTTGGTGGCGGCGCGGGGCCGGTTGATGCAGGCGCTGCCCTCGGGCGGCGCGATGCTGGCGGTCGGGGCGTCGGAGGGGGAGGTGCGGGAGGCGTTCCCGGACATCGACCTCGCGGCGGTCAACGGCCCGGCCGCGGTGGTCGTCTCCGGCGCCGAGGACGACATCGTGCGGATCGCCGGACTCGCTGCCGAGCGGGGCTGGAAGACGTCCCGGCTGCGGACCAGTCACGCGTTCCACTCCCGCCTGATGGAGCCGATGCTCGACGAGTTCCGCGCGGTCGTCGGGACGCTCGGCCTCGCCGACCCGGTGGTCCCCGCGGTCTCCACGGTGACCGGCGCCCCGGTGGCGCCCGGTCAGTGGTCGGACCCGGAGTACTGGGTGCGGCAGGTCCGTGAGCCGGTCCGCTTCGCCGACGCCGTCACCGCCCTCGACGCGGGCCGGATCCTGGAGGTCGGCCCGGACGCCGTCCTCACCGCACTCGTGCAGGACACCGACCCCGAGCGGACCGCCGTCGCGACCCTGCGCCGCGACCGCGGCGAGGTCGAGACGCTGCTCACCGCGGCGGCCCGGCTCTTCGCCGCAGGCCAGGACGTCGACTGGGCCGCCACGTTCGGCCCGGCCCCGGCGCCGGTGCTCGACCTACCCACCTACCCGTTCCAGCACCAGCGGCTCTGGATCGACGTCGTCGACCCGGTCGGGGACCTGGCCGGCATCGGCCTGCACGAGGCCGAACACCCGCTGCTCGGCGCGGCCGTGACGCTCCCGGAGGGCGACGCGCTGCTGTTCACCGGGCGGCTCGCGGCCGGGTCGCCGGGCTGGCTGGCCGACCACACCGTCTTCGGCGTCACGGTCCTCCCCGGCGCCGCCCTGATCGACATCGCCCTCGCCGCCGGTGCCCGGTCCGGGACCCCGGTCCTCGAAGAACTGCTGCTCCAGGTGCCGCTCTCGCTGCCGGCCACCGGTGGCGTCGCGCTGCGGGTCACGGTCGGGGCCCCCGGCGACGACGGACGCCGCGCCTTGGCCGTCTACGCGCAGCCCGACGGCGCCGAGGGCTGGACCACGCACGCCACCGGCCACCTCACCGCCGACGACCTCACCACCGGCGACCTAGGCACCGGGGCGCCGTCTTCACTCCCCGCGCAGCGGCCGGGCGCCGAACCCGTCCCGCTCGACGGCCTGTACGAACGGCTGGCCGACGCGGGCCTGTCCTACGGCCCCACGTTCCGGGGCCTGGTCGGCGCGGTGCGCGACGGCGACCGGGTGGTCGCCGAGGTGCGGCCGGACGCCGTGGATCCCGACGGGTTCGGCGTGCACCCGGCCCTGCTCGACGCGGCCCTGCACGCGATCGGCGCGACCGGACTGTTCGACGGGACCGTCCGCCTGCCGTTCGCGATCAGCGGCGCACGACTGCACGCCGTCGGCGCCGTCGCGCTCCGCGTCCACCTCACCCTGGTGGGCGACAGCGCGGTCCGGCTGGTCGCCGTCGACAGCACCGGTGCGCCGGTGCTCACCATCGACGAACTGGCCTTCCGCCCCGTCACCGCGGAGCAGGTCGGCACCGTCCGGACGGGCCTCCGGTCGCTGTTCGGGCTGGACTGGGTGGTGCGGGAGGTGTCCGCGTCGGACGCGGCCACGGCCGTGATGGCGCTGGGCGATCCGCTGCCGGCCCCGGCCCCCGTGCTGATCGTGGACGCGACGGCGGCGGGTGCGGCCCGGGACCGGGCGGCCCGGTTGCTGGTGCTGCTCCAGTCGTGGCTGGCCGACGCGGCGTGGTCCGAATCACGCCTGGTGGTCCGCACGTTCGGTGCGGCGGGCACGGAGATCACCGACGCCGACGGTGCCGCGCTGTGGGGTCTGGTGCGGTCGGCGCAGGCCGAGCACCCGGACCGGCTCCACCTGGTGGACGCGGCCGAGGACGTGTTCCACCCGCTGCCGCAGGCCGTCGTGCGCGACGGGGTGGTCACCGTGCCGCGCCTGGTCCGCGTCGACGGTGCGCAGGCAGTGGAGTTCGGGGACGGCACGGTCGTGGTGACCGGTGCGACCGGCACCCTGGGGCGGCTGGTCGCCCGGCACCTGGTCGAGACGCACGGTGTCCGTGACCTGGTGCTGCTCTCCCGTTCCGGTGGGGACGCCGGACTCGCGCAGGAGCTCGCCCCGGCGAAGGTCCGGGCGGTGGCCTGCGACGTGGCGGACGCGGAAGCCGTCGCCGAGGCCCTGTGGGACGTGCCGGTGACCGCGGTGATCCACGCCGCCGGTGTGCTGGACGACGGGACACTGGAGTCTCTCACCCCGGAGCGGCTCGACGCCGTCCTCCGGGCGAAGGTCGACGCAGCCCGCAACCTCGCCGCCGCGACGAAGGACAGGACGCTCGACGCCTTCGTCCTCTACTCCTCGGCATCCGGCCTGTTCGGCAACGCCGGCCAGGCCAACTACGCCGCCGCCAACACGTTCCTGGACGCCTACGCGACCGAACTGCGGGCCCAGGGCGTCCCGGCGACGTCGCTGGCCTGGGGCCTGTGGGACGCCGGAATGGGCGAGACCCTCACCGACGCCGACCGGGACCGCCTGTCCCGCACCGGCTTCGGCGCCCTCACCTCAGCCGACGGCCTCGCCGCCTTCGACGCCGCCCTCGCCGCCGGGCGGCCCCTGGCGGTGCCGATCGCACTCGACCTGGGCGCGGTCCGGGCCGCGGCGGGCGACGCCCCCGTCCACGAGCTGCTGAGTGGGCTCGTCACCGCGCCCCGCCGGGCCACCGACACCGCGCCCGCCCCGACGCTCGCGGCCAGGCTCGCCCCGCTGAACGACGCGGAGCGCGACCGGACCCTGCTCGACCTGGTCCGGGCCCGCACCGCCGGCATCCTCGGGTACGCGTCGCCCAAGGACGTCGAGCCCACCCGCGGGTTCCTCGAACTCGGCTTCGACTCGCTGACCGTGGTGGAGCTCCGCAACCGGCTCCACACCGAGACCGGACTGCGCCTGAGCGCGACCCTGCTCTTCGACCACCCGTCACCGACCGCACTCGCCCGGCACCTCGGCGAGCTGCTCCGCCCCGACCAGGCACCCGGGGCCGGTCCCGCCGACGCCCTCTACGCCGAGATCGCCGGCCTGGAGGCCCGCCTCAAGGCCGCGGCCCTCGACGACGGGCACCGCGAAGCGGTCGGGCAGCGGCTGCGCACCCTCGCCGCCGCCTGGACCGCGTCCGTGGACGGCGCCGGTACCGACGACATCGAGTCGGCGACCGCCGACGAGATCTTCGACCTCCTCGACGAGCTCGGCACCCAGTGAGCCGGCCCAACCCCGAAGGCGGCTCCGCCGTGACATCCGTAAGCGACTCCGCCGGGACCGAAGAGAAGTACCTCGACTACCTCAAGCGCGCGGCGGCGAACCTGCGTGCCGCCCGCCAGCGGGTGGAGGAGCTGGAGTACCGGAACAGCGAGCCCCTGGCGATCATCGCCATGAGCTGTCGCTACCCCGGCGGGGTCGACGGCCCCGAGGACCTGTGGCGGCTGGTCGCCACGGGCTCCGACGCCATCGGCGCTCCGCCGACCGACCGGGGCTGGGACGTCGAGGGCCTCTACGACCACGAGAGCGGCGAACTCGACCGGGAGGCCCGGCTCCGGGGCGGCTTCCTGCACGAGGCGGCCGGCTTCGACCCCGAGCTGTTCGGGATCTCGCCGCGCGAGGCGCTGGCGATGGACCCGCAGCAGCGGCTGCTGCTGGAAGCGACCTGGGAGGCGTTCGAGCGGGCGGGCCTCGACCCCACCGCGACGTCGTTCCCCCGCACCGGGGTGTTCGCCGGGATCATGTACCACGACTACGGCTCGCGGCCCCTGGAACTGCCGGACGGCGTCGCCGGCTACCTGGGGAACGGCAACGCGGGCAGCGTCGCCTCGGGGCGGATCTCCTACACCTTCGGCCTGGAGGGCCCGGCGGTCACGGTCGACACCGCGTGCTCCTCGTCGCTGGTCGCCCTGCACCTCGCCGCGCAGGCGCTGCGCAACGGCGAGTGTGACCTGGCACTGGCCGGCGGCGTGACGGTGATGGCCACGCCGACCACGTTCGTCGAGTTCAGCCGCCAGGGCGGGTTGGCCGCCGACGGCCGGTGCAAGTCCTTCGCGGAGGGCGCGGACGGCACCGGCTGGGGCGAGGGCGTCGGCATGCTGCTGGTCGAGCGCCTCTCGGACGCGCAGCGCCTGGGACACCCGGTCCTGGCAGTGGTGCGGGGCACGGCGGTGAACCAGGACGGTGCCTCCAGCGGTCTGACGGCGCCGAACGGCCCGTCGCAGCAGCGGGTGATCCGCGCCGCCCTCGCCCAGGCCGGGCTGGCGGCGTCCGAGGTGGACGCGGTGGAGGCGCACGGCACGGGGACCCGGCTGGGTGACCCGATCGAGGCCCAGGCGCTGCTGGCGACGTACGGCCAGGACCGTGCGGAGAACGAGCCGTTGTGGCTGGGTTCGGTGAAGTCGAACATCGGGCACACGCAGGCGGCGGCCGGTGTCGCCGGGATCATCAAGATGGTGCAGTCGATGCGGCACGGGCTGCTGCCCGGCACGCTGCACGTGGACGCGCCGTCGTCCCAGGTGGACTGGTCGGCTGGGTCGGTGGAGCTGCTGACGGAGGCACGGCCCTGGCCGGCCACCGGTCGGCCGCGGCGGGCGGGTGTGTCGTCCTTCGGGATCAGCGGGACCAACGCGCACGTGATCGTGGAGGAGGCGCCCGCGCCGGTGCCGGCGGCCGAGCCGGAAGAGTCGGGCGAGCCGGTGGCGGCAGCCCCGCTGCCGGTGGTGCCGCTGGTGGTGACCGCACGGTCGGCGGGCTCCCTGGAGACGCAGATGCAGCGGGTGCGGGCGCTGACCGCGGATCCGCTGGACATCGGGGCGGCCCTGACCTCGCGCGCGGTGCTGGAGCAGCGGGCCGTGCTGCTGGGCGACGCGGTGGTGCGGGGCACGGCGGTCGAGGGCCGGCTGGCGGTGGTGTTCACCGGTCAGGGGTCGCAGCGGGTCGGCATGGGCCGGGAGTTGTCCGAGGCGTTCCCGGTGTTCGCCGCGTCCTTCGACGAGGTGTGTGCGGCGCTGGACCTTCCGCTGCGGGAGGTCCTGGAGGACCGGGAGCGGCTGGACCTGACCGGCTGGGCGCAGCCGGCGATCTTCGCGGTGGAGGTGGCGCTGCTGGCGCTGGTCCGTTCGTGGGGTGTGACGCCGGATGTCGTGGCGGGTCACTCGGTGGGTGAGATCGCCGCGGCTCATGCGGCGGGTGTGTTGTCGCTCCCGGATGCGGCGAAGTTGGTGGCGGCGCGGGGCCGGTTGATGCAGGCGCTGCCCTCGGGTGGCGCGATGCTGGCGGTCGGGGCGTCGGAGGGGGAGGTGTGCGGGGCGTTCCCGGACATCGACGTGGCGGCGGTCAACGGGCCGGCCGCGGTGGTCGTGTCGGGTGCCGGGGACGAGATCGTGCGGATCGCCGAACTCGCTGCCGAGCGGGGCTGGAAGACGTCCCGGCTGCGGACCAGTCACGCGTTCCACTCCCGGCTGATGGAGCCGATGCTGGCGGAGTTCCGGGCCGTGGTGAGCGGTCTGGCCTTCCACGACCCGGTGCTTCCCGCCGTCTCGACGGTGACGGGCGAGGCCGTGACGCCCGGTCAGTGGTCGGACCCGGAGTACTGGGTCGACCAGGTCCGCCGCCCGGTCCGCTTCGCCGACGCCGTCACCGCCCTCGACGCGGACCGGGTCCTCGAACTCGGCCCCGACGGCGTCCTGACCGCGCTGATCGCCCGCGAGAGCGGCCCCGACACGGTCGCCGTCGCCGCCCTGCGCCGCGACCGCGACGAGGCCACCACGCTGCTCACCGCCGTCGCCGAGCTGTTCGTCCACGGGCAGCCCGTCACCTGGCGGGTCCTCTTCGACGGCACCGGCGCCCGCCCGACCGACCTGCCCACCTACCCGTTCCAGCGCCGGCGGTACTGGCTGGAGACCGCCGCCGGGACCGGCGACGTCACCTCGGTCGGTCTCTACGCGTCCGACCACCCGCTGCTCGGCGCCGCGATGCTGCTCGCCGACGGCGACGGCGCCCTGCTCACCGGCCGGCTGGCCGCAGGGACTCCCGGCTGGCTCGCCGACCACCAGGTGTTCGGCTCCGTGCTCGTCCCGGGGACCGCCCTGCTGGACCTCGTCCTCGCCGCCGGACGACGGGTGGGCGCGAACGGTGTCGACGAGCTGATCCTGCGTGAGCCCCTGGTGATCCCGCCGCAGGGCGGCGTCCGGTTGCAGGTCCGGGTCGGGCCCGCCGCCGGCGCGGACCGCCGCACGGTCACCGTCTACAGCCAGCCCGAGGACGGCGACGCCGAGACCTGGACCACCCACGCCGAGGGCACGCTCGCCCCGGCCGCCGGGGCCGACGCCGACCTCAGCCTGGTCGCCTGGCCCCCGAGCGGTGCCGACGAGATCGCGATCGACGGGCTGTACGAGGCGTTCGCCGACGCGGGTCTGTCCTACGGCCCCGCGTTCCGGGGTCTGCGCCGGGCCTGGAAGACCGGCGGGACGGTGTTCGCCGAGGTCACCGTCGACCAGCCGACCGACGGGTTCGGCGTGCACCCGGCGCTGTTCGACGCGGCGCTGCACGCGATCGGCGCGGGGGAACTGCTGCCGGACGGGGAGGTGCGGCTGCCGTTCGCCTTCACCGGCGTGCGGATCACCGGAACGGCTTCCCGGGAGCTGCGCGTCCGCCTCTCCCGGGGGGACGGCACCGACGAGGTGCGCCTCCTGCTCGCGGACGGGACCGGGATCCCGGTCGCCGAGGTGGACGCGCTCCGGCTCCGGCCCGTGACGGCCGGTCAGCTGGCGCGTGGTGCGGCGGACCGTGTGCTGTTCGGTGTGGAGTGGGCCGCGCAGGAGGTGGCGGGTGAGGTGCCGGGTGCGGTGATCCGTCTCGGTGACGCGTTGCCGGTGCCGGTGCCGGTGCTGTTGGTGGATGCGACGGCGGCGGGTGCGGCCCGGGAGCGGGCGGCCGCGTTGCTGGTGCTGCTCCAGTCGTGGTTGGCCGACGGGGCGTGGTCGGATTCGCGCCTGGTGGTGCGGACGTTCGGTGCGGAAGGTGCGGAGATCACGGACGCGGACGGTGCCGCGTTGTGGGGTCTGGTGCGGTCGGCGCAGGCCGAGCATCCGGACCGGCTCCATCTGGTGGACGCGGCCGAGGACGTGTTCTATCCGCTGCCGCAGGCCGTCGTTCGCGAGGGCGTGGTTACTGTGCCGCGTCTGGTGCGCCTGTCGGGTTCCGCTTCTGCTCCGGTGGAGTTCGGTGACGGCACGGTCGTCGTGACCGGTGCGACTGGCACGCTCGGTGGCCTGGTGGCCCGGCA
Organism: Kitasatospora sp. NPDC002965; assembly: GCF_040611255.1. NCBI lineage: Bacteria > Bacillati > Actinomycetota > Actinomycetes > Kitasatosporales > Streptomycetaceae > Kitasatospora > Kitasatospora sp. NPDC002965. The sequence goes on from NZ_JBEXNT010000043.1 coordinate 25,833, forward strand.
TCTGGTCGAGACGCACGGTGTTCGTGATCTGCTGTTGCTGTCCCGTTCCGGTGGGGATGCGGGGCTTGTCGAGGAGCTCGCTTCGGCGAAGGTGCGGGCGGTGGCCTGTGACGTGGCGGACGCGGAAGCGGTGGCCGCAGCGTTGCGGGGCGTGCCGGTGTCGGCGGTGGTTCACGCGGCCGGTGTGTTGGACGACGGGATGGTGGAGTCCCTGACCCCGGAGCGCCTGGATGTGGTGTTCCGGGCGAAGGTCGACGCGGCGCGCAACCTTGCCGCCGCGACGGAGGGCCGGGCACTCAGTGCGTTCGTCCTGTACTCCTCGGTGGCGGGTCTGTTCGGCAACGCGGGCCAGGCCAACTACGCTGCCGCGAACACGTTCCTGGATGCGTACGCGTCGGAGTTGCGGTCGCGGGGTGTGCCGGCGACGTCGCTGGCGTGGGGTCTGTGGGACGCGGGGATGGGTGAGACGCTCACCGATGCGGACCGGGAGCGGATGCGGCGTGGCGGTGTCCTGCCGCTGACCGCCGAGCAGGGGCTCGCGGCCTTCGACGCGGCGCTTTCCGGTGGACGGCCGCTGGTCGCTGCGCTCGCGGTCGACACCGCGGTACTCCGCGAGGCCGTCGGTGCCCCGGCGCTGCTGCGCGGGCTGGTCCACACCCCGGGCGGCCCGGCCGCCGGTACCTCCCTGGGCCTGCGGCTGGCCGGCCTGCCCGTCGAGCAGCGCGTCACGGCGGTGCTCGGGCTGATCCGGGCCCAGGTGTCGGACGTCCTCGGCTACGACCGGGCCGAGGACGTCGATCCGAAGCGGGCCTTCAACGAACTGGGCTTCGACTCGCTCACGGCCGTCGAGCTGCGCAACCGCCTCGCCGCCGCGACCGGGCTGCGGCTGCCGTCCACGCTGGTCTTCGACTACCCGAACGCCACCCTGCTGGCCGGTCACGTCGGCGCGGAGCTGGCCGGCGTCGCCCCCGCCGTGGCCGCGCCGGTGCAGGCCGTCCGCGTGGACGAGCCGATCGCGATCGTCGGGATGGCCTGCCGGTTCCCCGGGGGCGTCGCCTCGCCGGAGGACCTGTGGGAGCTGGTCGCGGCCGGGCGGGACGGGATCGTGCCGTTCCCCGAGGACCGTGGCTGGGACGTCGAGAACCTTTACCACCCCGACCCGGACCACCCCGGCACCTCCTACGCCCGCGACGGCGGATTCCTCACCGGCGCGGCCGACTTCGACCCCGGGCTGTTCGGGATCTCGCCGCGTGAGGCGCTGGCGATGGACCCGCAGCACCGGCTGCTGCTGGAGACCTCGTGGGAGGCGTTCGAGCGGGCCGGTGTCGACCCCCGGAGCCTGCGCGGATCCCGCACCGGCGTGTTCGCGGGCATCATGTACGGCGACTACGCGACCGTCCTGGAGCAGGCCGAGGCGCAGGTCGAGGGCTTCATGGGGACCGGCGGGAGCATCGCGTCGGGCCGGGTGTCGTACACCTTCGGTCTGGAGGGTCCGGCGGTCACGGTCGACACGGCGTGCTCGTCCTCACTGGTGGCGCTGCACCTTGCGGTGCAGGCGTTGCGCAGTGGGGAGTGCGAGCTGGCGCTGGCGGGTGGCGTGACGGTGATGGCGACGCCGGGGACGTTCGTCGGGTTCTCGCGGCAGCGGGGTCTCGCGGCCGACGGTCGGTGCAAGTCGTTCGCCGAGGGCGCGGACGGCACCGGGTGGGGCGAGGGTGTCGGCATGCTGCTCGTGGAGCGGTTGTCGGACGCTCAGCGTCTGGGTCACCCGGTCCTGGCGGTGGTGCGGGGCAGTGCGGTGAACCAGGACGGTGCGTCGAACGGTCTGACGGCGCCGAACGGTCCGTCGCAGCAGCGGGTGATCCGCCAGGCGCTGGAGTCCGCGGGTCTGACGGCGCAGGACGTGGACGCGGTCGAGGCGCACGGGACGGGAACCGCGCTCGGTGACCCGATCGAGGCCCAGGCCCTCCTGGCGACGTACGGGCGCGACCGCTCCGGCGAGCCGTTGTGGCTGGGTTCGGTGAAGTCGAACCTCGGGCACACCCAGGCGGCGGCAGGTGTCGCGGGCATCATCAAGATGGTGCAGTCGATGCGCCACGGCGTGCTGCCCGGCACGCTGCACGTGGACGCGCCGTCCTCGCAGGTCGACTGGTCCGCCGGTGCGGTCGAGCTGCTGACCGAGGCGCGCGACTGGCCCGCGACCGACCGGCCGCGCCGGGCCGGGGTGTCCTCGTTCGGCATCAGCGGCACCAACGCCCACGTCATCCTCGAAGCCCCGTCGGGCGCACCGGCTTCCGCGACCGCGTCGGACGAGGCACCGCTCCCGGCGCTTCCGATGACCCCGGTCGTCCTCACCGCCGCGAGCGAGCGGGCCCTCACCGGGCAGGTCGAGCGGCTCCACAGCTACCTCCTGGCACACCCGGACGCCTCGGTGCCCGATGTCGCCTGGACGCTCGCCCACCGGACGACGTTGCCCCGGCGCACGGTGGTGCTGGCCGCCGACCGCGACGAGCTGCTCACGGGGCTCGCCGCCGCGCAGCCCGCGGCCGAGGTCCGGCCCACCTCTCTGGCGGTGGTGTTCACCGGCCAGGGGTCGCAGCGGGTCGGGATGGGCCGGGAGTTGTACGACACTTTCCCGGTGTTCGCGACCGCCTATGACGAGGCGTGCGAGGCGCTGGGGCTCACGCTGCACGGGCTGGATGCGGAGTCGCTGGACCGGACGGGTTCGGCGCAGCCGGCGATCTTCGCGGTCGAGGTGGCGCTGCTGGCGCTCGTGCGCTCCTGGGGGGTGACCCCGGATGTGGTCGCCGGTCACTCGGTCGGTGAGATCACGGCCGCGTACGCTGCCGGGGTCCTCTCCCTGGCGGACGCGGCGAAGCTCGTCGCGGCGCGGGGCCGGTTGATGCAGGCGCTGCCGGCCGGCGGCGCGATGCTGGCGGTCGGGGCGTCGGAGGGGGAGGTGTGCGGGGCGTTCCCGGACATCGACGTGGCGGCGGTCAACGGGCCGGCCGCGGTGGTCGTGTCGGGCGCCGAGGGCGAGATCGTGCGGATCGCCGAACTCGCTGCCGAGCGGGGCTGGAAGACGTCCCGCCTGCGGACCAGTCACGCGTTCCACTCCCGGCTGATGGAGCCGATGCTGGCGGAGTTCCGCACGGTCGTGGAGACGATCGGCCTCGTCGACCCCGTGCTTCCCGCCGTCTCGACGGTGACGGGCGAGGCCGTGACGCCCGGTCAGTGGTCGGACCCGGAGTACTGGGTCGACCAGGTCCGCCGCCCGGTCCGCTTCGCCGACGCGGCCGTCGCTCTGGGCACGGCCGCCGTCCTCGAACTCGGTCCGGACAGCGTGCTCACCTCGCTCGTCGTGGACGCGAACCCCGACACGACGACGGCTGTCGCCGCGCTGCGCCGCGACCGCGACGAGGCCACCACCCTGCTCACCTCGCTCGCCGAACTGCACGCGGCCGGCCTCACGGTCGACTGGAAGGCCGTGCTCGGCGGTGGGTCGCGTCTGGACCTGCCCGGCTACGCCTTCGACCACCGGCACTTCTGGCCCCGCCGCCGGACCCCGCAGACGGCCGATGCCGCGGGCCTCGGCCTGACCGACACCGGCCACCCGCTGCTCGGAGCGACGATCGCGCTTCCGGACGTGCCGGAGAGCGTGCTCACCGGACGCCTGTCGCTCGCGACCCACCCGTGGCTGGCCGATCACTCGGTCTTCGGCACCACGGTCGTGCCGGGCACGGCCCTGGTCGAGATGGCGCTCGCCGGCGGTGTCCGGGCCGGGGTGCCGGTCCTGGACGAACTGCTGCTCCAGGCCCCGCTGACACTGTCCGCCTCCGGTGGTGCGCAGATCCGCACGACGATCGGTGCACCGGACGCCGACGGACGGCGCCCGGTCGCGGTCCACGCCCGGAGTGACGACGAGGCTTCCTGGGAACTGCACGCGACCGGCGTTCTCTCCTCTGACCCCGCCGAAGCTGCCCATGACGCCCATGACGCCGGTGACACGGATCTGGTCGTGTGGCCGCCGACCGGCGCGGAGGAGCTCGAACTGGGCGGCCTGTACGAGGCGTTCGCCGACGCGGGTCTGTCCTACGGTCCGGCGTTCCGGGGTCTGCGCCGGGCCTGGAAGACCGGCGGGACGGTGTTCGCCGAGGTTGCGGTCGACCAGCCGACCGACGGGTTCGGCGTGCACCCGGCGCTGTTCGACGCGGCGTTGCACGCGATCGGCGTGGGCGGAGCCCTGCTGCCGTCGGCCGACGGTGCGCAGTTGCCCTTCGCCTTCTCGGGCGTGCGTGTCCTGGGAACGGCCGCCGACACACTGCGGGTCCGGCTCACGGCCGGGAGCTCCGCCGAGTCGGTGCGGCTGCTGTTCGCCGACGGGACGGGTCTGCCGGTAGCCCGGGTCGAGGCGCTGACGCTGCGTCCGGTGACGGCCGGGCAGCTGGCGCGTGGTGCGGCGGACCGTGTGCTGTTCGGTGTGGAGTGGGCCCCGCAGGAGGTGGCGGGTGAGGTGCCGGGTGCGGTGATCCGTCTCGGTGACGCGTTGCCGGTGCCGGTGCCGGTGCTGTTGGTGGATGCGACGGCGGCGGGTGCGGCTCGGGAGCGGGCTGCTGCGTTGCTGGTGCTGCTCCAGTCGTGGTTGGCCGACGGGGCGTGGTCGGATTCGCGCCTGGTGGTCCGCACGTTCGGTGCGGAAGGTGCGGAGATCACGGACGCGGACGGTGCCGCGTTGTGGGGTCTGGTGCGGTCGGCGCAGGCCGAGCATCCGGACCGGCTCCACTTGGTGGACGCGGCCGAGGACGTGTTCTATCCGCTGCCGCAGGCCGTCGTGCGCGACGGGGTGGTCACTGTGCCGCGTCTGGTGCGCCTGTCGGGTTCCGCGTCCGCTCCGGTGGTGTTCGGTGACGGAACGGTCGTCGTGACGGGTGCGACCGGCACGCTCGGTGGCCTGGTGGCCCGGCATCTGGTCGAGAACCACGGGGTCCGTGACCTGCTGTTGCTGTCCCGCTCCGGTAGGGATGCCGGCCTCGTCGAGGAGCTCGCGTCGGCGAAGGTGCGGGCGGTGGCCTGTGACGTGGCGGACGCGGAAGCGGTGGCCGAGGTGTTGCGGGGCGTGCCGGTGTCGGCGGTGGTTCACGCGGCCGGTGTGTTGGACGACGGGATGGTGGAGTCCCTGACCCCGGAGCGCCTGGATGTGGTGTTCCGGGCGAAGGTCGACGCGGCGCGCAACCTTGCCGCCGCGATGGAGGGCCGGGCACTGAGTGCGTTCGTCCTGTACTCCTCGGTGGCGGGTCTGTTCGGCAACGCGGGCCAGGCCAACTACGCTGCCGCGAACACGTTCCTGGATGCGTACGCGTCGGAGTTGCGGTCGCGGGGTGTGCCGGCGACGTCGCTGGCGTGGGGTCTGTGGGACGCGGGGATGGGTGAGACGCTCACCGATGCGGACCGGGAGCGGATGCGGCGTGGTGGTGTCCTGCCGCTGACCGCCGAGCAGGGGCTCGCGGCCTTCGACGCGGCGCTTTCCGGTGGACGGCCGCTGGTCGCTGCGCTCGCGGTCGACACCGCGGTACTCCGTGCCGCAGAGGCCGTGCCGCCGCTGCTGGCCGGCCTCGTGCCAGGCCGTGCCGTGGTCGCCCCGGCCGGCAGCCCGCTGGCCCGACGGCTGTCCGCGCTTCCCGGGCACGAGCGGTCCCGGGCACTGCTCGCCCTGGTCGGTGGCCAGGTCGCCGCCGTGCTCGGGTACGCGTCGTCCGACCACCTGGACCCCGAGCGGGCCTTCAGCGAGCTGGGATTCGACTCGCTCACCGCGGTCGACCTGCGCAACCGGCTGAACGCGGTGACCGGGCTGCGGCTGCCGTCCACGCTGGTCTTCGACTACCCGAACGCCACCCTGCTGGCCGCGTCCCTCGACGAGCGGTTGTCCGACGAGCACGGCCCGGCCGCCACGCCTGCCCGGCGCGTCCGGGTGGACGACGAGCCGATCGCGATCGTCGGGATGGCGTGCCGGTTCCCCGGGGGCGTCGCCTCGCCGGAGGACCTGTGGGAGCTGGTGGCGTCCGGGCGGGACGGGATCGGGTTCTTCCCCGAGGACCGTGGCTGGGACGTGGAGAACCTGTACCACCCGGACCCGGACCACCCGGGTACCTCGTACACGCGGGAGGGTGGATTCCTTTACGGGGCCGCGGACTTCGATCCGGGGCTGTTCGGGATCTCGCCGCGTGAGGCGTTGGCGATGGACCCGCAGCAGCGCCTGCTGCTGGAGGCGTCGTGGGAGGCGTTCGAGCGGGCGGGGATCGACCCGTTGGGGCTGCGTGGTTCGCGGACCGGGGTGTTCGCCGGTGTCATGTACCACGACTACGGTTCGCAGACCGCCGAGGTGCCGCCCGGTGTGGAGGGTTTCCTCAGCACGGGCAGCTCCGGCAGTGTCGCGTCGGGCCGGGTGTCGTACACCTTCGGTCTGGAGGGTCCGGCGGTCACGGTCGACACGGCGTGCTCGTCCTCGCTGGTGGCGCTGCACCTTGCGGTGCAGGCGTTGCGCAGTGGGGAGTGCGAGCTGGCGTTGGCGGGTGGTGTGACGGTGATGGCGACGCCGGGGACGTTCGTCGGGTTCTCGCGGCAGCGGGGTCTCGCGGCCGACGGTCGGTGCAAGTCGTTCGCCGAGGGCGCGGACGGTACCGGCTGGGGCGAGGGTGTCGGCATGCTGCTCGTGGAGCGGCTGGCCGATGCCGAGCGTCTGGGTCACCCGGTCCTGGCGGTGGTGCGGGGCAGTGCGGTGAACCAGGACGGTGCGTCGAACGGTCTGACGGCGCCGAACGGTCCGTCGCAGCAGCGGGTGATCCGCCAGGCGTTGGAGTCCGCGGGTCTGTCGGCGCAGGATGTGGACGCGGTGGAGGCGCACGGGACGGGCACCTCGCTCGGTGACCCGATCGAGGCCCAGGCGCTCCTCGCCACCTACGGCCAGGGTCGTAACGGCGTTCCGCTGTGGCTGGGTTCGGTGAAGTCGAACCTCGGGCACACGCAGGCGGCGGCAGGTGTGGCCGGGATCATCAAGATGGTGCAGTCGATGCGCCACGGCGTGCTGCCCGGCACCCTGCACGTGGACGAGCCGTCCTCGCAGGTCGACTGGTCCGCCGGTGCGGTCGAGCTGCTGACCGAGGCGCGTGACTGGCCCGCGACCGACCGGCCGCGCCGGGCGGCGGTGTCCTCGTTCGGCATCAGCGGCACCAACGCCCACGTCATCCTCGAAGCCCCGTCGGGCGCACCGGTTCCCGCGACCGGCGCCGAGTCGCCGGCCGTCGTTCCGATCGTGCTCAGCGCCGCCGAGCCGGAGGCGCTGCGGGAGGCTGCCGAGCGGATCCGGCAGGGCCTCGCCGCCGACACGTCCCCGGGCCGGGTCGGACGGGCGCTGGCGACCCGCGCGCGGTTGCGCCACCGGGCGGTGCTCCTCGCGAGCGACCGCACCGCACTGGACGCGGGTCTGGCGGCGGTGGCCGCCGGGACCCACCCGCTGACGGGGGTCGCCGGGCCGGGCCGACTGGCGGTGGTGTTCACCGGTCAGGGGTCCCAGCGGGTCGGTATGGGCCGGGAGTTGTACGAGGCGTTCCCGGTGTTCGCCGCGTCCTTCGACGAGGTGTGCGCCGCGCTCGGCCTCCCGCTGCACGAGGTCCTGGAGGACCGGGAGCGGCTGGACCTGACCGGCTGGGCGCAGCCGGCGATCTTCGCGGTCGAGGTGGCGCTGCTCGCGCTCGTGCGCTCGTGGGGTGTGACGCCGGATGTCGTGGCGGGTCACTCGGTGGGTGAGATCACGGCCGCGTACGCCGCCGGGGTCCTCACGCTGAAGGATGCGGCGAAGCTGGTGGCGGCGCGGGGCCGGTTGATGCAGGCGCTGCCGGCCGGCGGCGCGATGCTGGCGGTCGGGGCGTCGGAGGGCGAGGTGCGGGAGGCGTTCCCGGACATCGACCTGGCGGCGGTCAACGGCCCGGCCGCGGTGGTCGTCTCCGGTGCCGAGGACGACATCGTGGCGATCGCCGAGCTGGTGACCGAGCGGGGCTGGAAGACCAACCGCCTGCGGACCAGTCACGCGTTCCACTCCCGGTTGATGGAGCCGATGCTGGCGGAGTTCCGCACGGTCGTGGAGACGATCGGCCTCGTCGACCCGGTGCTTCCCGCCGTCTCGACGGTGACGGGCACTCCGGTGACGCCCGGTCAGTGGTCGGACCCCGAGTACTGGGTCGACCAGGTCCGCCGCCCGGTCCGCTTCGCCGACGCGGCCGTGGCCCTGGGCGCGGACCGGATCCTGGAACTCGGCCCGGACAGCGTGCTCGCCGTCCTGGCGGGCGTGCTCTGCCCGGACGCCGTGGCGGTGGCCGGACTGCGCAGGGACCGGGACGAGCCCGCCGTGCTGCTCACGGCGCTGGCCGAGCTGTACGTACGGGGCCAGCGGGTCGACTGGCCCGCTGTGTTCGACGGCACCGGCGCCCCCCGGGTCGAGCTGCCCACCTACCCCTTCCAGCGCCGGCGCTACTGGCCACGGCCGCGGACCGGCACGAGCCGCGACGCGATCGGCCTCGGGCTGGCCGAGACCGGCCACCCGCTGCTCGGAGCGGCCGTCGAGGCCCCCGACGCGGCGACGACGCTGCTCACCGGCCTGCTGTCGTTGCGCACCCACCCGTGGCTGGCCGACCACGTCGTGCAGGGCAGCCCGCTGGTACCGGGGACCGCGCTGGCCGAGATGGCCCGCGCGGCCGGCGAGCGAGCCGGTGCCCCGGTCGTGGAGGAACTGCTGCTGCAGGCTCCGCTGCCGCTGCCCGAGCGCGGTGGTGTCCAGCTCCGCGCCACCGTCGCCGCGCCCGACGCCGACGGCCGGCGCGCGCTGTCGGTGCACGCCCGCGCCGAGGACGACGACCCCTGGACGACGCACGCCACCGGCGTGCTGGCCGCCGTGGACGAGCGGTCGCCCGCCGAGGTGGACCTGGTCTCCTGGCCGCCGACCGGCGCCGACCCGCTGGACCTCTCCGGTTTCTACCCGGAGACAGCGGCCGGCGGGCTCGCCTACGGCCCCGCGTTCCAGGGTCTGAAGGGCGTCTGGAAGCGCGGCGAGGAGGTGTTCGCCGAGGTCGAGCTCGATCACGCGACCGCCGGGTACGCGCTGCACCCGGCGCTGTTCGACGCGGTACTGCACGCGATCGCCGCCGGCGGCCTGTTCACCGACGGCGACGTCCGGCTCCCGTTCGCCGTCACCGGCTTCCGGTCCTTCGGGCCGGCCGGTACGCGGCTTCGGGCGCACCTGACCCTGGCCGGAGGCGCCGACACCGTACGGCTGCTGCTCGCCGACGCGTCCGGCACGCCGGTCGCCGAGGTCGACGGCCTGGTGCTGCGCCCGGTCTCGTCCGTCCGCCCGGGAGCGGCTGCGGCCGAGCGGCTGCTCTACGCCGTGGAGCGGGCCGCGCAGGAGGTGGCGGTCGAGGTGCCGGGTGCGGTGATCCGTCTCGGTGACGCGTTGCCGGTGCCGGTGCCGGTGCTGTTGGTGGATGCGACGGCGGCGGGTGCGGCCCGGGAGCGGGCGGCCGCGTTGCTGGTGCTGCTCCAGTCGTGGCTGGCCGACGCGGCGTGGTCCGAATCGCGCCTGGTGGTGCGGACGTTCGGTGCGGAAGGTGCGGAGATCACGGACGCGGACGGTGCCGCGTTGTGGGGTCTGGTGCGGTCGGCGCAGGCCGAGCATCCGGACCGGCTCCATCTGGTGGACGCGGCCGAGGACGTGTTCTACCCGCTGCCGCAGGCCGTCGTGCGCGAGGGCGTGGTCACTGTGCCGCGTCTGGTGCGCCTGACGGGTTCCGCGTCCGCTCCGGTGGAGTTCGGTGACGGAACGGTCGTCGTGACCGGTGCGACCGGCACGCTCGGTGGCCTGGTGGCCCGGCATCTGGTCGAGACGCACGGGGTCCGTGACCTGCTGTTGCTCTCCCGCTCCGGTGGGGATGCCGGCCTCGTCGAGGAGCTCGCTTCGGCGAAGGTCCGGGCGGTGGCCTGTGACGTGGCGGACGCGGAAGCGGTCACCGCAGCGCTGCGGGGCGAGCCGGTAACCGCGGTGATCCACGCCGCCGGTGTGCTGGACGACGCCCTCCTCGCCGATCTGACGCCCGAGCGCCTCGACACGGTGCTGCGCTCCAAGGTCGACGCCGCGCGCAACCTCGCCGCCGCGACGGAGGGCCGGACGCTCAGCGCCTTCGTCCTCTACTCCTCGGCGGCCGGTCTGTTCGGCAACGCCGGCCAGGCCAACTACTCCGCGGCCAACGCGTTCCTGGACGCCTACGCGACCGAGCTGCGGTCGCAGGGCGTGCCGGCGACGTCGCTGGCCTGGGGCCTGTGGGACGCGGGTATGGCCGGCGGGCTCAGTGAAGCCGAGCTGGCCCGGGCCCGGCAGGGCGGCATCCTGCCGCTGACCGCCGAGCAGGGGCTCGCGGCCTTCGACGCCGCGCTGGGTACGGGCCGGGCGACGGTCGCGCCGCTGGCGCTCGACACGGCCCCGCTGCGCGAGGCCGCCGCGGCCGGGTTGTTGCCCCCGCTGCTGGCGAGCCTTGTTCGGGTGCCGGTCCGCAAGCGGGCCGACACCGCCCTGGGCCTGCGGCTGGCCGGCCTGCCGGCGCCGCAGCGCGATCGGGCGGTGCTCGACCTGGTCCGGACCCACGTGGCCGCGGTCCTCGACTACGCGGGCCCGGAGGCGGTCGAGGTCGAACGCGCCTTCAGCGAGCTGGGCTTCGACTCGCTCATCGCGGTCGACCTGCGCAACCGCCTGATGGCCGTGACCGGCCTGCGACTGCCGTCCACGCTGGTCTTCGACTACCCGAACACGCTCGCCCTGGCAGCGCACCTCGGTGCCGAACTCGCCGGAGCGGCCGAACGGGCCGACGCCGTCGCCCCGGCGGGCGCGACGGGCCGGACGGTCCGTGCGCTCCGTGCCGACGAGCCGATCGCGATCGTGGGGATGGCGTGCCGTTACCCCGGGGGCGTCGCCTCGCCGGAGGACCTGTGGGAGCTGGTGGCGTCCGGGCGGGACGGGATCGGGTTCTTCCCCGAGGACCGTGGCTGGGACGTGGAGAACCTGTACCACCCGGACCCGGACCACCCCGGTACCTCGTACACGCGGGAGGGTGGATTCCTTTACGGGGCCGCGGACTTCGATCCGGAGGTGTTCGGGATCTCGCCGCGTGAGGCGTTGGCGATGGACCCGCAGCACCGGCTGCTGCTGGAGGCGTCGTGGGAGGCGTTCGAGCGGGCGGGTATCGATCCGCTGGGCCTGCGCGGTTCGCGGACCGGAGTGTTCGCGGGCGTGATGTACAACGACTACTCGATGGTGCTGGGGGCCTCGGACGACAGCGCCGAGGGCTTCATGGGCACCGGCGGGAGCATCGCGTCGGGCCGGGTGTCGTACACCTTCGGTCTGGAGGGTCCGGCGGTCACGGTCGACACGGCGTGCTCCTCGTCGTTGGTCGCTCTGCACCTGGCGGTGCAGGCGCTGCGCAGTGGGGAGTGTGACGCGGCGCTGGCGGGTGGTGTCACCGTGATGGCGACGCCGGGGACGTTCGTCGGGTTCTCGCGGCAGCGGGGTCTCGCGGCCGACGGCCGGTGCAAGTCCTTCGCCGAGGGCGCGGACGGCACCGGGTGGGGCGAGGGTGTCGGCATGCTGCTGGTCGAGCGGCTGGCCGATGCCGAGCGTCTGGGTCACCCGGTCCTGGCGGTGGTGCGGGGCAGTGCGGTGAACCAGGACGGTGCGTCCAACGGTCTGACGGCGCCGAACGGGCCCTCGCAGCAGCGGGTGATCCGGCAGGCGCTGGAGTCCGCGGGTCTGACGGCGCAGGATGTGGACGCGGTGGAGGCGCACGGGACGGGCACCGCGCTCGGTGACCCGATCGAGGCCCAGGCGCTCCTCGCCACCTACGGCCAGGACCGTGCGGAGAACGAGCCGTTGTGGCTGGGGTCGGTGAAGTCGAACCTCGGTCACACGCAGGCGGCGGCCGGTGTCGCGGGCATCATCAAGATGGTGCAGTCGATGCGCCACGGGATCCTCCCGGGCACGCTGCACGTGGACGCGCCGTCGTCCCAGGTGGACTGGTCCGCCGGTGCGGTCGAGTTGCTGACCGAGGCGCGCGACTGGCCCGCCACCGACCGGCCGCGCCGGGCCGGGGTGTCCTCGTTCGGCATCAGCGGCACCAACGCCCACGTCATCCTCGAAGCCGTGGCTCCGAGTTCCCCGGCCGCCGCGTCGGGTCGGAGCCTTCCGGTGACCCCGATCGTGCTCAGCGCGGCGGACCCGGACGCGCTGCACGCCTACGCCGCCCGCCTGCGCACCGCCGACACGGCGGACCTGTCGCTGGACCGGGTGGGCCGGGCCCTCGCCGGTCGAGCGGCCCTCAGGCACCGCGCCCTGCTCCTCGCCACCGACCACCCCGCGCTCGACCGCGCGTTGGCCGGCGTCGGTTCGGGCGACGAACCCGGGGCCGGGACGCGGTTCGGGGAGGCGCACCGCGCCGCTCTGGCAGTGGTGTTCACCGGTCAGGGGTCCCAGCGGGTCGGTATGGGCCGGGAGTTGTACGAGGCGTTCCCGGTGTTCGCCGCGTCCTTCGACGAGGTGTGCGCCGCGTTCGGCCTCCCGCTGCACGAGGTCCTGGAGGACCGGGAGCGGCTGGACCGGACGGAGTGGGCGCAGCCGGCGATCTTCGCGGTCGAGGTGGCGCTGCTCGCCCTCGTCCGTTCCTGGGGCGTGGAGCCGGACGTCGTCGCCGGTCACTCGGTCGGCGAGATCACCGCCGCCCACGCCGCCGGGGTCCTCACCCTGGCCGACGCGGCGAAGCTCGTCGCCGCCCGGGGCCGGCTGATGCAGGCCCTCCCGGCGGGCGGGGCGATGCTGGCCGTCGGGGCGTCGGAGGCCGAGGTGCGCCAGGCGGACCCGGTCATCGACATCGCGGCGGTCAACGGCCCGGACGCCGTGGTCGTGTCGGGCGCCGAGGACGACATCGCGCGGATCGCCGGACTCGCGGCGGACCGGAGCTGGAAGACCAACCGCCTGCGGACCAGCCACGCGTTCCACTCCCGCCTGATGGAGCCGATGCTCGACGAGTTCCGCACGATCGTCGGGACGCTCGGCTTCGCCGACCCGGTGACCCCCGCCGTCTCCACGGTGACCGGCGCCCCGGTGGCACCCGGCCAGTGGTCGGACCCGGAGTACTGGGTCCGGCAGGTCCGCGAGCCGGTCCGCTTCGCCGACGCCGTCACCGCCCTCGACGCCGGCCGTGTGCTCGAACTGGGCCCGGACGGCGTCCTCACCGCGCTGATCGGCGAACTGCGTCCGGAGCTGACCTCCGTCGCCGCGCTGCGCCGTGACCGGGACGAGGTCATGGCGCTGCTCACGGCAGTCGGGGCGCTGTTCGTGGAGGGCCAGGACGTCGACTGGGGCTCGGTGCTCGGCACCGGCCCGCGCGCCGACCTGCCCACCTACGCCTTCCGGCACCGCCGGTACTGGCCGCGCCCCCGGACCGGTTCCACCGGTGACGCCGTCGGCCTCGGCCTCGTCGGCACCGGGCACCAACTGGTCGGCGCCGCGGTCGAACTTCCCTCCGGTGAAAGTGTCTTCACCGGAAGGCTCTCGACCCGTACGCACCCGTGGCTGGGCGACCACGCGGTCTCCGGCCGTACGGTCGTCCCGGGCACGGCACTGGTGGAGATGGCGCTCGCCGCCGGGGAGCAGGCCGGGCTTCCGGTGCTGGACGAACTGCTGCTCCAGGCCCCGCTGACCTTCGGGGACCAGGACGGGGCCCAGGTCCGGGTGACCGTGGCCGCGCCCGAGGACGGCCGCAGCGCGGTGACGATCCACTCCCGGCACGAGGACGACGCCGCGTGGGTGCTCAACGCCGAGGGCGCGCTGAGCGACGCCGCCGAGCCGTTCCCGGACACCGCCGCCGCGGCGGCGGTCTGGCCGCCCGCGGGCGCGGACGAGATCGACGTCGCCGGCTTCTACCCGGCGGCGGCAGCCGCCGGGCTGGAGTACGGGCCGGCGTTCCAGGGTCTGAAGGGCGTCTGGAAGCGCGGCGAGGAGGTGTTCGCCGAGGTCGAGCTCGATCACGCGACCGCCGGGTACGCGCTGCACCCGGCCCTGTTCGACGCGGCGTTGCACGCGATCGGCGCGGGTGGCGCGCTCCCGGTCGGCGGCGGTGTCCGGTTGCCGTTCGGCTTCTCCGGGGTCCGGGTCGCCGGCCCGGCGGGGACGAGCCTCCGGGTCGAGATCGCTCCCGCTCCCGGTGCCGACACGGTCCGGCTCACGTTCACCGACTCGTCGGGTGGTCCGGTCGCGGCCGTGGAGAGCCTCGCGCTGCGGCCGGTCGCGGCCGGCCAGTTCGGCAGCCTCGCCGACCGACTGCTGTTCGGTGTGGAGTGGGCCGCGCAGGAGGTGGCGGGTGAGGTGCCGGGTGCGGTGATCCGTCTCGGTGACGCGTTGCCGGTGCCGGTGCCGGTGCTGTTGGTGGATGCGACGGCGGCGGGTGCGGCCCGGGAGCGGGCTGCCGCGTTGCTGGTGCTGCTCCAGTCGTGGTTGGCCGACGGGGCGTGGTCCGAATCGCGCCTGGTGGTGCGGACGTTCGGTGCGGAAGGCGCGGAGATCGCCGATGCGGACGGTGCCGCGTTGTGGGGTCTGGTGCGGTCGGCGCAGGCCGAGCATCCGGACCGGCTCCACTTGGTGGACGCGGCCGAGGACGTGTTCTATCCGCTGCCGCAGGCCGTCGTTCGCGAGGGCGTGGTTACTGTGCCGCGTCTGGTGCGCCTGTCGGGTTCCGCTTCTGCTCCGGTGGAGTTCGGTGACGGCACGGTCGTCGTGACCGGTGCGACTGGCACGCTCGGTGGCCTGGTGGCCCGGCATCTGGTCGAGACGCACGGTGTTCGTGATCTGCTGTTGCTGTCCCGTTCCGGTGGGGATGCGGGGCTCGTCGAGGAGCTCGCTTCGGCGAAGGTCCGGGCGGTGGCCTGTGACGTGGCGGACGCGGAAGCGGTCGCCGAGGCGTTGCGGGGCGAGCCGGTGTCGGCGGTGATTCACGCCGCCGGTGTGCTGGACGACGCGCTCCTCGCCGATCTGACGCCCGAGCGCCTCGACGCGGTGTTCCGGGTCAAGGTCGACGCGGCGCGCAACCTCGCCGCCGCGACGGAGGGCCGGGCACTCAGTGCCTTCGTCCTCTACTCCTCGGCGGCCGGTCTGTTCGGCAACGCCGGTCAGGGCAACTACGCCGCGGCCAACGCCTTCCTGGACGCGTACGCGACCCAGCTGCGCGCGCAGGGAGTCCCCGCGACCTCCCTCGCCTGGGGCCTGTGGGACGCGGGGATGGGCGAATCCCTCACCGGTGCCGACCGGGAGCGGATGCGGCGCGGCGGTGTCCTGCCGCTCACGGCGGAACAGGGCCTCGCGGCCCTCGACGCCGCGCTCGGCACCGGCGAGCCGCTGGTCGCCCCGCTCGCCCTCGACCCGGCCGCGCTCGGCCAGGCGGCCGAGGTCGGCCTGCTGCCCCCGCTGCTGGCCGGGTTGGTCCGCGCACCGCGTAGCCGCCGGGACGTGTCGGCGGGGCCGGCACTGGGCCGGCGCCTGGAGGGCCTGCCCGCCGAGGACCAGGACCGGATCGTGCTCGAAGCCGTCCAGGGTCAGGTCGCGGCCGTGCTGGGGTACGACTCCGGCGCCGCCGTCCCGGTCGCGCGGCCGTTCAGCGAGCTGGGCTTCGACTCGCTCATCGCGGTCGACCTGCGCAACCGCCTGATGGCCGTGACGGGCCTGCGACTGCCGTCCACGCTGGTCTTCGACTACCCGAACACCGCCGCTCTCGCCGCTCACCTCGCCGAGCGGCTCAGGCCCGCCACGGTCTCCCCGGTGGCGGCCCTCCTGGCCGAACTCGACCGGCTCGAAAAGGGGTTGCAGGCGGCGTCGGCCGGTGACGACGAGCGGTCGCGGGTGACCGCCAGGCTGCACGGCCTGCTCGCCGCCTGGCAGGGCGCGGACACGGTGCCGACCGGCGGCGCCGTCCTTGTCGACGAGTTGGAAGCCGCCACCGACGACGAGATGTTCGACCTGATCGGCAAGGAATTCGGAATCTCCTGACCCGCCGCAGCAACGAGAGGCAACAGCACATGAGCGAGCCAGGCCGGGTCCCCGAGGATCGGCTGCGTTACTTCCTCAAACGAGTCACCGCCGAGCTCCACGACACCCGGGAGCAGCTCCGCGGGGCCGAGCAGGCCGCGTCCGAGCCGATCGCGATCGTCGGGACGGCCTGCCGGTTCCCCGGCGGGATCGGTTCGCCCGAGGACCTGTGGGAGCTGGTGGCCGCGGGCCGGGACGCGATCGGGACGTTCCCGACCGATCGTGGCTGGGACGTGGAGAACCTCTACCACCCCGACCCCGACCACCCGGGTACGTCGTACTCCCGGGACGGCGGATTCCTGTCCGGGGCCGCCGACTTCGACCCGACGGTGTTCGGGATCTCGCCGCGCGAGGCGTTGGCGATGGACCCGCAGCACCGGCTGCTGCTGGAGACGTCGTGGGAGGCGTTCGAGCGGGCCGGGATCGACCCGCTGGGGCTGCGTGGCTCGCGGACCGGGGTGTTCGCGGGCGTCATGTACAACGACTACGCGCTGGTGATGGGCAACTCGGCGGAGGCGGCCGAGGGATTCCTGGGCACCGGCGGGAGCATCGCGTCCGGCCGGGTCGCCTACACCTTCGGTCTGGAGGGGCCGACACTCACCGTCGACACCGCGTGTTCCTCCTCCCTGGTCGCCCTGCACCTGGCGGTGCAGGCGCTGCGGAACCGGGAGTGCGAGCTGGCGCTCGCCGGGGGCGTCACCGTGATGGCGACCCCGAACACGTTCATCGGGTTCTCGCGCCAGCGCGGCCTGGCGCCCGACGGCCGGTGCAAGTCGTTCGCCGAGGGGGCGGACGGCACCGGCTGGGGCGAGGGTGTCGGCATGCTGCTCGTGGAGCGGCTCTCGGACGCGCAGCGCCTGGGCCACCCGGTCCTCGCGGTCGTCCGGGGGAGTGCCGTGAACTCCGACGGCGCGTCGAACGGCCTGACCGCCCCGAACGGGCCCTCGCAGCAGCGGGTGATCCGCCAGGCGCTGGCCAACGCACGGCTCGGCACCGGCGACGTGGACGTGGTGGAGGCCCACGGCACGGGCACGCCGCTGGGCGACCCGATCGAGGCCCAGGCCCTCCTGGCGACCTACGGCCAGGACCGTGCGGAGAACGAGCCGTTGTGGCTGGGTTCGGTGAAGTCGAACCTCGGCCATACGCAGGCGGCGGCGGGTGTGGCCGGGATCATCAAGATGGTGGAGTCGATGCGGCACGGCGTGCTGCCCGGCACGCTGCACGTGGACGAGCCGTCGTCGCACGTGGACTGGTCGGCGGGCTCGGTGGAGCTGCTGACCGAGGCGCGTGACTGGCCCGCGACCGGCCGGCCGCGCCGGGCCGGGGTGTCCTCGTTCGGCATCAGCGGCACCAACGCCCACGTCATCCTCGAAGCCGCCCCGGCCACCGAGCCGGCCGCCGCCCCGGCCGAGACGCCTCCGCCGGCCACCCCCGCGGCGCCGGTCGTCCCGGTCGTCCCGGTCGTCCTCGCGGCGGCCGACGAGACCGCGCTGGACGCCCAGGCCCGCCGACTGGCCGCGTTCCTCACCGATCGTCCGGACGTGCAGCCGGGCGCGGTCGCCCGTACGCTCGCCGACCGGTCCCGGTTGCCGTACCGGGCCGTCGCCCTCGGCCCGGACCGGCCCGCACTGGCGGCCGCGCTGTCCGAGGGCGGCACCGTCCGGGGCACCGCACGCCCCGGCCGGCTCGCCCTCGTCTTCACCGGTCAGGGCGCCCAGCGGGTCGGCATGGGCCGCGAGCTCTACACGGCGTTCCCGGTGTACGCGGCCGCGTTCGACGCCGTGTGCGCCGCGCTCGGCCTGCCCGCCCACGACCTGCTCGACGACGAGGAGGGGATCCACCGGACCGGGACGGCCCAGCCCGCCCTCTTCGCCGTCGAGGTCGCGCTGGCGGCCCTGCTGGAGCACTGGGGCATCAGGCCGGACGTGGTCGCCGGACACTCGGTCGGCGAGATCACCGCCGCCCACGTGGCCGGGGTCCTCACCCTGGCCGACGCGGCCCGGCTGGTCACCGCACGCGGTCGGCTGATGCAGGCCCTGCCGTCCGGGGGCGGGATGCTCACGGTGCGCGCCGCCGAGGCCGACGTCCGGGCGGCGTGCGGGGACATCGACGTGGCGGCCGTCAACGGGCCCCGCGCGGTCGTGCTCTCCGGATCGGACGCCGCGATCGAGCGGGCCGCGACGGCCGCCGCCGAGCGCGGCTGGAAGACCGGCCGCCTGCGGACCAGCCACGCCTTCCACTCCCGGCTCATGGAGCCGGTGCTCGCCGACTTCGCGAAGGAGACCGCCGGGCTGACGTTCGCCGAGCCGAGGGTGGCCGCGGTCTCCACCGTCACCGGTGCGGCGGTCGCCGGGGGCGAATGGACCGACCCCGACTACTGGGTCGACCAGGTCCGCCGCCCGGTCCGTTTCGCCGACGCCGTCCGCGCACTCGCCGCCCAGGGGGTCACCCGGGTCCTGGAGGTGGGGCCCGACGCGGTGCTCACCACCCTGGTCCAGGAGGCGGACGCCGGGCTGCTGGCCGTGCCGGCGCTGCGCCGCGGGCACACCGAGCCGCTGACCCTCCTGACCTCGGTCGCCACGCTGTTCGTCGACGGCGCCGACGTCGACTGGCGGTCGGTCGTCGGCGGGGCGGGCCGGGCGGACCTGCCGACCTACCCGTTCACCCACCGCCGGCTCTGGCCCCGCCCGCGCCCCGGTGGCGGCGACGCCCACGGCCTCGGCCTGGACCCGACCGGTCATCCGCTGCTCGGTGCCGCGGTCGACCTCCCGGACACCGCCACGGTGGTCCTCACCGGAACGCTCACCGCGGCCACCCAGCCCTGGCTGGCCGAGCACACCGTGCTGGGCCGCACCGTGCTGCCGGGCACCGCGCTGGTCGAGCTGGCGCTCGCCGCCGGCGAACGCGCCGGCGCGCCGGCGCTGGACGAACTCCTGCTCCAGGCGCCACTGACCCTGTCCGAGCGCGGCACGGTGACCCTCCGGCTCACCGTGACCGAGGAGGACGGCCGACGCCCGGTCACGATCCACTCCCGCGCCGACGACGGCGAGCCGTGGGTCCTGCACGCCACCGGTGTCCTCTCCGCCGCCGAAGCCGCCGACGTCGACGCCGACCTGGTCGACTGGCCGCCGGCCGGAGCCGAGGAGCTGCCGTTGGCCGGCCTGTACGAGGCGTTCGCGGACGCCGGCCTCGACTACGGGCCGGCCTTCCGGGGCCTGCGCCGGCTGTGGCGGCGCGGCGAGGAGGTGTTCGCCGAGGTGCGGACCGACGCGCCGGACGACGGGTTCGGCCTGCACCCGGCGCTGTTCGACGCGGTCCTGCACGCGATCGGCCCGGCGGCGCTGCTGTCCGGTGACGGGCTGCGGCTGCCGTTCGCGTTCTCCGGGGTCCACCGGTTCGCCCCGGCCGCCGGTACCTCGCTGCGGGTGCGGCTGACGGCCCGGAGCGGCATCGACACGGTGGGACTCGACCTGGCGGACCCGACCGGCCTGCCGGTCGCCCGGGTCGACCGGCTCACCCTGCGGCCGGTCGCGGCCGGCCAGTTGGGCGGCGGAGCGGCCGAGCGGCTGCTCTACGCGGTGGAGTGGGCCGCGCAGGAGGTGGCGGGTGAGGTGCCGGGTGCGGTGATCCGTCTCGGTGACGCGTTGCCGGTGCCGGTGCCGGTGCTGTTGGTGGATGCGACGGCGGCGGGTGCGGCCCGGGACCGGGCTGCCCAGTTGCTGGTGCTGCTCCAGTCGTGGCTGGCCGACGCGGCGTGGTCCGAATCGCGCCTGGTGGTGCGGACATTCGGTGCGGAAGGTACGGAGATCACGGACGCGGATGGTGCCGCGTTGTGGGGTCTGGTGCGGTCGGCGCAGGCCGAGCATCCGGACCGGCTCCATCTGGTGGACGCGGCCGAGGACGTGTTCTATCCGCTGCCGCAGGCCGTCGTTCGTGAGGGCGTGGTCACTGTGCCGCGTCTGGTGCGCCTGACGGGTTCCGCGTCCGCGCCGGTGGAGTTCGGGGACGGCACGGTGGTGGTGACCGGTGCGACCGGCACGCTCGGTGGCCTGGTGGCCCGGCATCTGGTCGAGACGCACGGGGTCCGTGACCTGCTGTTGCTCTCCCGTTCCGGTGGGGATGCCGGACTCGTCGAGGAGCTCGCTTCGGCGAAGGTCCGGGCGGTGGCCTGTGACGTGGCGGACGCGGAAGCGGTCACCGCAGCGCTGCGGGGCGAGCCGGTGTCGGCGGTGATCCACGCCGCCGGTGTGCTGGACGACGCCCTCCTCGCCGATCTGACGCCCGAGCGCCTCGACACGGTGTTCCGGGTCAAGGTCGACGCCGCGCGCAACCTCGCCGCCGCGACGGAGGGCCGGGCACTGAGTGCCTTCGTCCTCTACTCCTCGGTGGCCGGCGTCGTCGGCAACCCGGGCCAGGCCAACTACTCCGCCGCCAACACGTTCCTGGACGCGTACGCGACCGAGCTGCGCGCCCGGGGCGTCCCGGCGACCTCCCTCGCCTGGGGTCTGTGGGACGCGGGCATGGGCGAGTCCCTCACCGACGCCGAGCGGCGGCGGCTGCGCCAGGGCGGAGTTCTCCCGCTCACCGACGAGCAGGGCCTCGCCGCCCTCGACGCCGCGCTCGCCGAGGGACGCCCGCTCGTCGTCCCGGTCTCCCTGGACCTGGCCGGACTCCGTGCCGCCGGGGCCGCCGGGGCGCTTCCCGAGATCCTGGCCGGGCTCGCCCCGGCGGGCCGGTCCGGGGGAGGTGTGCCGGACCGGTCCGCGCTCGCGGCCTTCCAGCGCCGGCTGGCGCAACTGCCCGCCGACGAGCGGCGGGAGGCGCTGGCCGACCTGGTCGCCCGGCAGGCCGCCGTCGTCCTCGCCCACACCGGGTCCGACACCGTCGACCCGCACCGGCCCTTCCTGGAGGCCGGATTCGATTCGCTCACGTCGGTGGAGCTGCGCAACCGGCTCGGCGCGGCCACCGGACTGCGGCTGCCGACCACGCTGCTGTTCGACCACCCCACCCCCGATGCCCTCGTGGCCCACCTCGCCGGGCAGTTCGCGCCCGGCGACGGGGACCGGCCCGCGCCGGAGGAGGCCGCCGGCACCCTCGGCACGCTGTTCCGGGAAGCCTCCGCCACCGGGCGCAGCGGCGACTTCTTCGGCCTGCTGGTCGCCGCGTCGGAGTTCCGCCCGGCCTTCCGGACGAGTCGCGAGCTGCCCGCGCCGGTTCCGGTGGTGCGGCTGGCCGGGGGCACGGACGCGCCCGGCCTCGTCTGCCTGCCCTCGATCCTGGCCATCTCCGGCCCGCACCAGTACGTCCGGTTCGCCGGCGCCCTGCGCGGCCGGCGGGACGTCGCGGCCGTCGCCGCGCCCGGGTTCGGCCGTGGCGAGCCACTGCCGGCGACGGTGGAGGCGGTGGTCTCGGCCCAGGCCGAGGCGATCCTGGCGCACACCGGGGGGTCGCCGATCGCGCTGGTCGGACACTCCTCGGGCGGCATGCTCGCGCACGCGGTGGCCGCCGAACTGGAGCGTGCCGGCGCGGCCGTGGACGCGCTGGTGCTCATCGACATCTACTCGCACGACGTCGAGGCGCTCGCGGGCATCCAGCCGGTCCTCAGCGCCGGCATGATCGAGCGGGAGGACGGCTACGTCCCGATGGACGACACCAGGCTGACCGCGATGGGCGGCTACGTCCGGCTGTTCCACGGGTGGCAGCCGACCCCGATCCGGGCCCGCACGCTGCTCGTCCGGGCCACCGAGCCCATGTTCGGCTGGTCGCGCGACGGTGACTGGCGCTCGTCGTGGACGCTGCCGCACAGCACGGTGGACACCCCCGGCAACCACTTCTCGGTCATGGAGGAGCACGCCGCGACCACGGCACGGGCGGTCGACGACTGGCTCGCCGCGTCGGCCGGATCCCCCGAAGCCCCCGGTCCGTCCTCCTCCGCTCCCGTTTCCTCCTTCTCCTCCACGCCCTCGTCCCCTCTCGAACCGAAAGCCTCCTCCCGATGACCAACGTCGAGTACGACAACCCGTGGGTCCGCCGGTTCCACCACGAACCGAGCGAGGTCACCCTGGTCTGCTTCCCGCACGCCGGTGGATCGGCCAGCTTCTTCTACCCGGTCTCCGACGCGATGCAGTCGACCGTCCAGGTGGTGGCGCTGCAGTACCCGGGCCGGCAGGACCGGCGGCACGAGCGTCCGCTGACCACCGTCGCCGAGCTGGCCGACGAGGCGTTCGCCGCGCTGCGCCCGCTGATGGACCGCCCGCTGGCCTTCTTCGGCCACAGCATGGGCGCCACCGTGGCGTTCGAGGTCGCCGTGCGGATGAAGCGCGAGCAGCTCGAAGCCCCCGTCACGCTGTTCGCCTCGGGCCGCCGCGCCCCCTCCCGGCACCGGGACGAGAACGTGCACAAGCTCGGCGACGACGAGATCGTCGCGGAGCTGAAGACCCTCAGCGGCACCGATGCCCGCATCCTCGGTGACCTGGAGCTGCTGCGGATGATCCTGCCGGCGATCCGCAGCGACTACACGGCCGCCGAGACCTACCGGTACCGGCCCGGCCCGGCGCTCGACTGCCCGATCATCGCGCTGACCGGCGACAGCGACCCGAAGGTGACCCTGGACGAGGCCGGCGCGTGGGCCGACCACACCACCGGGGAGTTCGAGCTGCGCTCCTTCGAGGGCGGCCACTTCTACCTCGCCAAGCACCAGCGTGCGGTGATCAACCTGATCAGCGACCAGCTGCTCTCCCTCTCGCTCTGAGGACGGTCCATGACTCCGACGTTCGTCATCAGTACCGGCCGGTGCGGGTCGACGCTGGTCTCCCGGATGCTGCGCGCCCACCCCGAGGTGCTCAGCCTGAGCGAGCTCTTCAGCACCGTGCGCAGCCGTGGCTACCTCGACGGGGCCCCGGACGGCGCGCAGTTCTGGCGGATGCTCAGCGAGCCCGAGCCGACCATGGACATCATGGTCGCCGAGGGACTCAAGGTCTCCGAACTGATCTACCCGTACGGGACGGGGCGGTTCGACCCGGTCGAGGGTGTCCCGGCGATCTGCCACATGACGCTGCCGATGCTCTCCGACGACCCGGACGCGCTCCACGACGAGCTGGCCGGAGAGGTGCCGGGCTGGCCGGCCCGTCCGATCGCGGACCAGTACCGGGCGCTCTTCGCCCACCTGGCCGAACGCTTCGACCGGCCGGTTCCCGTGGAGCGGTCCGGAGGGTCGCTGGGGATGCTGCCCGCGCTGCGGGCGCAGTTCCCCGAGGCCAGGTTCGTCTACCTCACCCGGGACGGTGCCGACTCGGCGCTGTCGATGAGCCGGCACCCCGGGTTCCGGCAGATGCTGCTGGGCCAGGAGGCCGCCCGGATCGCCGGGGTCGCCTCCCCGGGGGAGCTGGGGGAGGCCCAGTTCCGGCTGCTCCCGGAGGAGTTGGGCCGGTTGCTGGCGCTCCCGTCGGAACTGCCGCGGCTGATGCGCCGGGACATCCCGGTCACCGCGTTCGGTGCGCTGTGGTCCACGATGGTCAGCGAGGGCGCCGACGAACTGCTGCGGCTGCCCTCCGAGGAGTGGACCATGATCTCCTACGAGGCCCTGGTCGCGGACGCCCCGGCGGAGCTGACCCGGTTGGCCGGGTTCCTGGGTGTGCCGGCGTCCTCCGCATGGCTGGCGGAGGCCGCCCGGCTGGTGGACCCGGGGCGGCGGGCCGCCTCGGCCCGGCTGGACCCGCGGCTGCTGGCCGCCCTGCGGCGCTCCTGCGCACCCGGCGAGGCCGCCGACGCGGCCCTCGCGGCGGCGGCGGGTGTGACGCTCGTACCCGCCGCGTGAGCGGTCCCGGGGCGCCGGCGGCCGTCCCGTCCGGCGGCGCCCCGGGTCCCACGGAAGGCCCCGGACCCGTAGGGGCGACGCTGGGGTGTGAACGGGCACGGTCGGCCCCAAGGATCGGGGTGGGGAGCACGGCAAGCGGGGGGAGAGCCGGATGCGCACGCCGACCGGGACGGCGACGTCCACCCGGTGGCGCGGTGCCGGCGTCGCGCCGGCCCTGCGTGGGCGGTCCTCCGGCGAACCGTCCGGCCGTCCGCACCGCCCCGGGGCCGCCGGCGCCGGCCGCGAGGGCGCACCGGTCCGGCCCGGCGCGGCCTTCCCCTTCCCGGTGCCGGCCGTCGGCGACGTCGGTGACGCCGCCGCGTTCGACGCCACCGGCTGACCGCACACCCGTTCGCGAACGCGAGGACTCTTCCATGGATATCTTGGCCGAAGCGGTGCTCTCCGGTGCCTCCCCGGAGGAACTCGGCGCGCTCCCGCTGCCCGATCTGTTCCCCGCGGCGCACCTGCGGGCCTCGGACGTCGGGATCTTCGACGGCGACGCCGACCCCGACGTCCGGCGGTCGCTGCACGTCGGCCCGGTGCCGATGCCCCGGCTGGCCCCGGACGAGGTGGTCGTCGCGGTGATGGCCAGCTCGATCAACTACAACACCGTGTGGTCGGCGATGTTCAAGCCGATCTCGACGTTCACGGCGCTGAACCGGCTCGCCCGGCAGGGCGGATACGCGGCCCGCCACGACCTGCCGCACCAGATCGTCGGTTCGGACGCCGCCGGCGTGGTGGTCCGGGTCGGCGACGGCGTGCGGCACTGGAACGTCGGCGACCACGTCATGGTCAGCCCGGCCTACGTCGACGACCAGGAGCCTGGCGCGCACGACGACGGCATGATGGGCCCCGGCGGGCGGGCCTGGGGCTACGAGACCAACTTCGGCGGCCTGGCCCACTACACGGTCGCGCGGGCCAGCCAGCTGGTGCCCAAGCCGCCGCACCTGACCTGGGAGGAGGCCGCCTCGATCACGCTGTGCGCGGGCACCGCCTACCGCATGCTGGTCGGCGACCACGGCGCGCAGATCAAGCAGGGCGACGTCGTGCTGGTCTGGGGCGCGACCGGCGGCCTGGGCGGGTTCGCCGTGCAGATGGTCAAGAACGGCGGCGGCATCGCGGTCGGGGTGGTGAGCTCCGACCGGAAGGCGCAGATCCTCCGCGAGCAGGGCTGCGACGTGATCATCGACCGGCGCGAGATCGGCATGGGCGACGACTCGGACGGCACGGCGGACGCGATCGAGTACGGCAAGCGGCTCGGCCGCAGGATCCGGGCCGAGCTCGGGGAGGACCCCAGGGTCGCCTTCGACTACGTCGGCCGGGCCACGTTCGGCACCTCGGTGCACGTCGTGCGGCGCGGCGGCATCGTCGTCACCTGCGGGTCGAGCACCGGCTACCAGCACCAGTACGACAACCGCTACCTGTGGATGAACCTCAAGCGGGTGATCGGCAGTCACATCGCCAACCTTCAGGAGCAGTTCGACACCGCCAGGCTGTTCCGGCAGGGCGGCCTGGTGCCGATCCTCACCGACGTCTTCCCCCTCACCGAGACCGGCGAGGCGCTGCGCCTGGTGCAGACCAACCGGCACATCGGCAAGGTCGGCGTGCTCTGCCTGGCGCCCGCGGAGGGCCTGGGGGTGACCGACCCGGACGCCCGCGCACGGATCGGCGCCGAGCGGCTCACCTCCTGGCGCCGGTACGCGTCGACGGCGCGGGTGTGACGATGGGCGGGACCGGGATCCTGGCCACCGGGTCGTACGTCCCCGAGCGGATCGTGACCGGCGCGGACATCGCCGGGCCGGCCGGTGTCACCCCGGAGTGGATCGAGCGGAAGACGCAGATCGCCGCCCGCCGCTACGCCGCACCGGACCAGGCCACCTCGGACCTGGCGGCCGAGGCCGCGGCACGGACGCTCCGGCAGGCGGGGCTGCCGGCCTCGGCGCTGCGCTACCTCATCGTCTCCACCTCGACGCCCGACTCGCCGCAGCCGCCCACCTCGCACCTGGTGCAGGACGCACTCGGCGCGCACGGCGCCGCGTGCTTCGACATCAACGTCGTCTGCAGCGGCTTCGTCTACGGCCTGGCTCTGGCCCGGGCCCTGGTGGCCCAGGAGCCCGGCGCGTACGCACTGGTCGTCGCCGCCGACGTGTACTCGCGGATCCTGGACCCCACCGACCGCAGGACGGTGGTGCTGTTCGGTGACGGCGCCGGGGCGGCGCTGGTCGGTGCCGTGCCGGCGGGCGGTTTCGTGGACGTGGAGCTGACCGGGCACGGGCACGCGCACGGGCTGATCGGGGTGGAGGCCGGCGGCAGCCGGCACCCGGCCACGCACGACACCGTCGAGAACGGCGGCCACTTCTTCCGGATGAAGGGCCGGGCCGTCCGGGACTTCGCCGTGGAGCACGTTCCCGGAGCGGTCCGGACGCTGGTCGAACGCACCGGCCACCGGTTGGCCGACGTCGACCACTTCGTGCCGCACCAGGCGAACGGCGTGCTGCTGGGCGAGCTGGTGACCCTGGCCGGCCTGGACCACGCGCACACGCACCGGACGCTGGAGCGGTACGGCAACACCGGCAGCGCGTCGGTGGCCCTGGCCCTCGACGAGGCCCACCGGGGCGGCCACCTGCGCGCGGGCGACCTGGTGCTGCTCGCCGGGTTCGGCGGCGGCATGTCGCTCGGCGCGGCCCTGCTGAGGTGGACGGCCACGGGGTGACCGCCCGACGGCGCCCCGGCCCCGACCCGGGGCGCCGTCACCCGCGGTGACCGCGCGGGGCGGCGCCTTGGATGCGGAGTGCGGCCCATCGGTGGTTCCATTGCATCGGAACCTGCCGACCGAACGGCGGTCCCGCCTGCCGCCGACACCGGGCCTGAGCGTGCTGCCGTCGTCCGTCGTCCGTCGTCCGTCGTCCGGAAACCGGAAAGGGGCCGTCACGGGTGTTCGAGCCGCAGTTGACCCCGGAGGTCTTCGACCGGGCGATCGTGGCGATCGCGCTGACGGCCGGCCGGGAACACCGCCTGGTCTACCGCAACGACGCCTTCCGTGACCTGTTCGGCCCCCGGCCGCTCGGCGTGCCCGTCGGCGAGCTGTTCACCGAACCGCAGGAGGAGGGACTCGTCGACACCCTCGACCTCGTCCTCGCCGACACCACCGCCCGACAGGTCACCACCCCGCGCACCCTGGAGGGCTCCGGCGACGGGGAGCGCGAGCACCGGCACTTCGTCTACAGCTGCTCGCCGGTCGCCTCCCGCTTCGGCCCCGGCGTCCTCGTCGCCGCCATCGACACCACCGGGCAGGTGCACTCCGCCCAGCGCGCCCAGCGCCTGTCGACGGAACGCCTGCACGCCCTCCAGCGCTACGAGGCCCTCGTCTCGGCCGTCTCCCAGCTGGTGTGGACCGCCCAGCCGGACGGCGCGATGACCGAGCTGGTCCCCGGCTGGGAGCGGCTGACCGGGCACCCCTGGCGCGACACCATGGACGAGGCCTGGATGTCGTTGGTCCACCCCAACGACCGCGCCGGCCTGCGGGAACGCTGGATCGAGGCGGAGGCCGGTGAGCCGGCCATGTTCGAACACACCTACCGGCTGCGCTTCGCCTCCGGCGAGTACCGCCACATCACCGCCCGCGGCGTCCCGATCGTGCGCGAGGGCGAGCTCGTGGAGTGGGTCGGTGCGACCGCCGACGTCGAGGACCGCTGGCGCACCCGGCTGCGCGAACGGCTCCTCGCCGACACCATGGCCGTCACCGAGAGCGTGGGACCGGAGGACGCCTTCGCGGCCGTCGCGGGGCTGGTGGTGCCCGAGCTCACGGACGCCTGCACCGTGTTCCTGCTCTCCGAACGGGGCCACGGGGCGACGACCGGCACCCGCATCGCCTCCACCTCCCGCGCGGGCCTGCCCCCGCTTCCCCCGCTCCGGGGGCAGACGTTCCGGCTCGGACCCGTGGCCCTGCGCGCGGTCGCCGACCGCACCCCGGCCCTGCTGACCTTCCCGCCGGGCGAGATCCCCTCCGGCGTGGTGCCCGAGGAGTCCGCGCGCTGGCTGGCCGCCGCCGGCGCCACCAGCCTCACCCTGCTGCCCCTGGTCATCGACGGCACACCCGCCGCCCTCGCCGCGGCCGCCACCTGCCAGGGCTCGCCCCCGCCGGGCCGGGGCGACATCGACCTCCTCCAGGAAGTCCTCCAGCGCGCACAGGGCGCGCTGGGCCAGACCCTGGAGCTCCAGCGCACCCGCCACGCCGCGCTGATCCTCCAGCGGGCCCTGCTCACCGAGCCGCCGGCCGTCCCCGGCGCCCGGCTCGCCGCCCGCTACCAGCCGGGCAACCGCACCGCCGAGGTCGGCGGCGACTGGTACGACGCCTTCCTCCTGCCCGACGGGTCCCTCACCCTGACCATCGGGGACGTCGCCGGCCACGACCTCACCGCCGCCACCACGATGGGCCAGTTCCGCAGCATGCTGCGCTCGGTCGCCTACAACGCGACGCCCGGGCACACGCCCGCCGACACCCTGTCCGCGCTCGACCGGGCCGCCGAGGGCCTCGGCATCGGCTCCTTCGCCACCGCGGTCCACGTCCAGCTCACCCGCTCCGGCCGGGGCTGGTTCGCGGCCTGGTCCAACGCCGGACACCCGCCCCCGCTGCTGCTGCCCGCCGACGGCCCGGCCCGCTACCTCACGTCGGACCTGACGGACGTGCCGCTCTGCGTGGCCCCAGCCGAGGAGCGCCGGACCCACCGGGCCGGCCTCGCCGCCGGTGACACCCTGATCCTCTACACGGACGGACTCGTCGAAGTCCCCGGTGAGCACCTGACCACGGGCCTGGACCGGCTCGCGCACACGGCCGGCCGGGCGCGCGACCGCCCGTTGGACGATCTGTGCGACCACCTGCTCGCCCAGGTCCCCGACGCCCGCGACGACATCGCCCTCCTGGCCTTCCGCCCCGACGTCCCGCCCGCCTGACCGCCCCCGCCCGACCGCCCCCGTCCGACGCGCCACCGGTCGCGCCGCCGGAACCGCCGGCCCGGCCGCTACCCCGCGAGGCCGAGCGGGTCCGGCACCTCGTCCAGCAGCTGCGGGCCGTCGGAGCGGACGTTGTTCACCGCGGTGGAGACGGCGCGGACGGTGAGGTCGCCGCCGCCCGGGGTGTGCAGCAGGTGGTGGAGCTCGTCGGGATCCGTGGTCGCGGGGTCGAGCCAGGTCGCGAGGTCGGCGGTGGCGATGGTCAGCGGCATCCGGTCGTGGATCCGGCCGGCGCTGTCGGTGGCGTCCCGTGTGACGACGGTCGCGGTGGCCAGCCACGCGGCCGGGTCGTCCTCCGGCACCGCCGGGTCGCGCCAGAACTCGTACAGGCCGGCCATCAGCATCGGTTCCCCGGTGGTGAGGAAGTACGGCTGCTTGTACGCCTTGCGGCCCTCGCCCGCCGGGACGGGCCGCCACTCGAAGTAGCCGTCGGCCGGGATCACGCAGCGCCGCTCGGCGAAGGCCTTCCGGTAGGCAGGCTTCTCGTGGACGGTCTCCGACCGCGCGTTGATCATCCGCGCGCCGCCGGACGCGTCCTTCGACCAGGACGGCACCAGACCCCAGCGCACCGGGCGCACCTGCCGCACCAGCTCACCGGACTCCCGGTCGAGGCGCTCCAGCACGGCCGCCACCGGGTCGGTCGGTGCGACGTTCCAGTTCGGGGCGAGGGTTTCGGCGGGGTCCCAGCGCATCTCCCCGAGCAGGGCGACCAGGTCGACGGGAGTCGTGGTGGAAACGAAGCGTCCGCACATGCGTCCACGATGTCATGCGACGGAAGCCGGGACCCGGCGCGGGTGCCCGCCGGGCGGATACCGGGGCCGGTCGGGGCCGCCGGAAGTGCGCGGCGCGGTCCGGCGGCGCGGCGCTGTCCCGCCGGCCGTACCGTGGACGGCCCGGTGCGAGGCCCTTCCCGCGCCCCGGCGGATCCCGGCCCACTGGTCCCGGAGGTGGCGCAGGCCGCACCCCGCGGCGGCCGGACGGGCCCTCGGCCGGGGGGACCCGACCGATGTGCGGGGCCGCCGCCCGGCTGCGATGCTGGGGAAGATCCTCCGCTCCGGCGGGCGCAGCGCCCGGGACCGGGCGGAGCGACGCGGGCGGAGGTTCCGATGGCGAAACTCGTCGAGGTCGTCCTGGAGGAGCTCTACGCCGAGACCGGCGGGTTCGGATCCAACGACTACGTGGACGTGTCGGGCGGGCTCCGGGGAGTGACCTACAACAAGGTCCTGATGACCGGCGGAGCCGTCACGGCGGTGGAGATGGCACGGCACGACGTGTTCACCTTCCCGGAGGGCCCCCTCCGCCTCTTCCGGGGCGAGGCCACGCCCGTCGACGCGGGGATGCGGATCGCCCTGTCCATCGGGGAGAACCTCGATCCCTCGGAACCGAAGTACTTCGGCTACTTCCTCGACTTCGGCGGGGAGCTGTTCGCGGAGGACATCGCACCGCTGTCCCTGGGCGAGTCCTTCGGGACGATCTCCAGCGCGGACGTCACGCAGCCCGGCCTGGCCCGGCACCAGGACGTGACCTTCGCGCACGAGGGCGCGGGAATCGCCGTGCAGGCCCGCTTCCGGCTGGCGGTGGTCCACTACTTCTAGGCCCTCCCCGCGCTCCGGGCGCACCCGGGGTGCGGTGCCCCTGGGCCCGGGGCGCAGCGCCCCGGCAGCGGAGTGTTCGCACACCGAGGGCCGCCGGACTGGTCGGGTCACGGGTTTCACCCCGACCCGGCCTCCTCCCGGGTGAACCACGGCCGCGCCGCGCGACGGGAGCGGCCGACGCCGTGCGTTGCTGGGTGACGGGCCCCCACCCCGGGGGCCCGCCACCCACCGGAGGAAGCACCCATGCGCAACCGTCTGGCGGCAGCCGTCGCCACCGCCCTCACCGCCGCCTCACTCGGCCTGACCTTCGCCCCCGGCGCCACCGCGCTGACCCCCGCCGACGCCGAGGGCGGGGAGAGACTCCACGCCATCGGCCTCACCGCCGACCAGACACTCGTGGACTTCCCGGTCACCCACCCCGACCGGGCCCGCACCGTCGGGGCGGTCACCGGTCTCGCGGGCGACGCGAAGATCGTCGGCATCGACTACCGCGTGCAGAACGGCCTGCTCTACGGGGTCGGTGACCAGGGCGGCATCTACACCCTCGACGACACCAGCGGCTGCGCCACCAAGGTCTCCCAGCTGACCGTCCCGCTCCAGGGCGCCTTCTTCGGAGTGGACTTCAACCCCGCCGCCAACCGGCTGCGGGTCATCTCGGACACCGGCCAGAACCTGCGGCACAACCTCGACGACCCGGCGGGCACCCCGGCGGCCGGCACCACCGTCGCCGACGGCACGCTGACCAACCCGGCCGTCCCCCCGGCGACCACCGGCACCACCGCGCTCGGCGTCACCGCGGCGGCCTACACCAACAACGACCTCGACCCGGCCACCGCCACCACGCTCTTCGACCTCGACACCACCCTCAACCGGACGGTCCTGCAGTCGCCGGCCAACGCCGGGACCCTCGCCCCGACCGGTGCGCTGGGCGTCGACCCCGCCGTCGACGCGGGCTTCGACATCTACTACTCGACCGGGCAGGGCACCAACCACGGCTACGCCGCGCTCGAGGTCGGCGGCACCCGGTCGCTCTACCGGGTCGACGTCCTGACCGGACGGGCCACCGCGCTCGGTGCGTTCGCGGCCGGCTCGGCCGTCACGGACCTGGCCCTGCCGATCGCCCAGGACTGACCTCCGCCCACGGGTGACGCCGGACGGGCGACGCCTGACGGGTGACGGGTGCGACGACGGCACGGTCGACGTACGCGTCACCCGTCGAACACCAGCGAGGACAGGTGTGTGAAGGACAGGGGGAGAGAAGGCCGTCACGGTGGCGCGACCGGCTCCCGGCGACGGCGCGCGGCGCCCGCGGCGGTCAGGCGAGGCGGACGACGAGCAGGGGGTCGGTGGTCGGTGCGGGGGAGCCGCCGAGGGGTTCCGCCGTGACGGCGACGGCCTTGGCGCCGTCCAGCGGACCGGCGAGCACCACGGTGCCGCGGGACTGCGGGAGCAGGCCGGCCGGCCGCGGTTCGTCGTCGACGTACCAGAGTTCGTAGACGCGATCGGGCGGGAGGGGGGCCAGCCCCGTGGTGAGGAAGGCGGCCTGGTTGCGGTCCGCGGACCAGACGACGGTGCCGCTCCCCTCGTCGGAGCCGGTGGTGCTGCTGCGGGCGTCGGGGGCGGTGACCAGCGCGGCGACCTCCTGGAGTTCGGTCCGCTGGTGTGCGGCGGCCGTGCGGGCCCGTTCGGCCTGGTCGTGCTGCTGCACGGCGACCCCGCCGAGGGTGGCGGTGAGCGCGAGGCAGGCGGCCAGGACGAGCTCGCGCGCGCGGCGGCGCGGGCGGCGGGGCGCCGGTACGGACGGGGCCGGTTCGTGGCCCGGCTCCGGGGGTGCCGATGGACGCGGGTCCGGGGTGCGGCGCGCCGGAGGGAGCTGGCGGATCCCGGTGACGGCGGTCATCGCGCGCGCCTCCATGCCGTCCGGCAGGGGCACGGCGTCGGCGGCGGCGAACCGGGCCAGGGTGTCGGCGAACTCCGCGGCCTCCTGGACGCAGGACGGGCAGGCGGCCAGGTGCGTCTCGAAGAGCGCGGCCTCGGCGGGTTCGAGGGCGTGGAGGGCGTGGGCGCCCCCGAGGGTGTGGGAGTCGTGCGCGGTCATGAGCCGGCCCCCAGACAGTCGCGCAGGCGGACGAGTCCGTCGCGCATCCGGGTCTTGACGGTGCTCAGCGGGGCTTCGAGGAGGTCGGCGACCTCCGGGTAGGTCAGCCCGCGGTAGTAGGCCAGGACGAGTGACTGGCGCTGGAGTTCGGTGAGCCGGCCCAGGCAGCGGCGCACGCGCTCACGCTCCAGCCGGTTCTCGATCTGCTCCGCGACCTCGTCGAAGGCGCGTTCCTGGAGGTGGGCGGCGGCCTTCTCCTCGCGTGAGGCCTCGGCCTGGGAGCGCCGGACGCGGTCGACGGCGCGGTGGTGGGCCATGGTCATCACCCAGGCCAGGACGCCGCCGCGGTCGGGGCGGTAGCGGGCGGCGGAGCGCCAGACCTCCAGCATCACCTCCTGCGCGACCTCCTCGGACTGGGCCGGATCGCGCAGGACGCGGCGCACCATGCCGAGGACCTGGCCGGCCAGGGCCCGGTAGAGCGTGCGGTAGGCGTCGTGGTCGCCGACGGCGGTGCGGGCCACCAGCTCCCGCAGTCGCCGGTCCGCGGCGGTGGGGCCGGGCAGTGCTAGCGGCTCGGACACCGTGGCTCCCTTCGTCGCCGGAGCCGGGGCGGCACGGACCGCGCCCGGGTACGGCTGCGTCCGTGCCGTCGCTCACCCCGGCGGTTCCGACTCGCACGGCCCGGCGAACGGTCGCACGCCGGGCGCGGGGGCTCTCACGCGCGCCCGCACTGGTGATTCGTGACCGACGGGCCCCGCGGACTGGTCTCCCGGCAGGAATCACCCGGGCGGGTCGGCCGCGGGTCGGCCGCAGCCGGGGGTGGGGGTGCGGGGGCGGGGTGCGGGGTCCCCTGTCCACCGGGAAGGTCGCCAGTGCTTCCTTTACCGGTGAAAAGTAGAACATTCCCCCACAATTTATGCCCGCGTGACCCGTCCGGCGCCCGGTCCCGTGCGAATCAGTGGCAGAGAACAAGTTCCGGCGTCCGCCCGTCAGAGCACCCGAACAGTGCGGCGGGAAGGGCCGGATGACATCGGATCAGGAAAGGAGGACGGGCCATGCGCGCAACACGGACCAGGAAGTCGCTGGCCGTCGCCGCCACCTGCGTGATGCTCGGCGGCGGCGCAGCGGTCGCCACGTCCGCCGGCGCGGCCTCGGCCGCCTCGGCGAGTACCGTCCGGACGACCGACCACGGAGACCGGCAGCACCAGGACCACCGGCAGCACCAGGATCACCGGCAGTGCCGCTGGTACCCGGCGCACTGGGAGAACAAGCTGGTGCCCGGCCACTCGGAGCCGGTCCGGCAGTCCGGCCACTGGCACAACGAGTGGCACCCGGGCTGGTGGGACAACCACCACCACTGGCACGACGGCTCCTGGCACAAGGTGTGGCACAAGGCCGGTTGGGAGAACAAGTGGACCCCGGCGCACTGGGAGCGCGTCTGGGTGTCCGCCGGCTGGCACTGCCGCTGAACGGCACCGCCGTACGACACCGCCGTCGGCTGCCGTCAGGCCGCCGCAGGCCCCGCCACCAGGTCCTCGCCACCGGGCCCGCCGGCCGTGCACCGTGTCCCCGCGGCGTACGGTCGGCGACGGGTCGGACGGGCGATCGGGGCGTCGCCCCGCCCCCGTTCCGGTCCCCGCGCCCGTTCCCGCCGCCGGACCCGGACCCCTCACCTCCGGACCACCGGCCGGGCCGCCGCCCGGCCGGCTCCCGAAAGGCCGTCAGGCCATGGACACCGTCGCATCCCTGTCCGCCCCCGCCCGGATCCCGCCGCCGGCGTGGACCGATTCCTTCCCCGGCCGGCCCTCCGGCGTCGCGGAGGTCCGCGCGCAGGCCCGGGCCTTCCTCGCCCGCAGCCGCGTCCCGCCCGCGCTGTACGAGGACACCCTGCTGGTCGTCAGCGAACTCGTCACCAACGCCGTCCGTCACACCGGCGGCCCCGGGAACGTCCGCCTGAGCAGCGACGCTTCGGGGATCGCCGTCACCGTGAGTGACACCAGCCGCCTCCTGCCCGTGCCGCGACAGGCGGAACCGGGCGTCGCCACGAGCGGTCTTGGACTGGGCCTGGTCGCGGCCGCCGCCCTGGCCGACGCCGAGCGCGCCATGGCCC
The DNA here is from genome assembly GCF_040611255.1 of Kitasatospora sp. NPDC002965. Lineage (NCBI taxonomy): Bacteria > Bacillati > Actinomycetota > Actinomycetes > Kitasatosporales > Streptomycetaceae > Kitasatospora > Kitasatospora sp. NPDC002965. Next base: position 60,672 of record NZ_JBEXNT010000043.1, read on the forward strand.
CCGTCCTGGACCACGCCTTCGCCGCCCTCACCCCGGACGAGCGGGCGACCCTGGTCC